>DAOKZM010000001.1:0-14920 GCA_035325665.1 Thermomicrobiales bacterium
CTCGGTCGCAGGTCGTCGTTGTGGTCCCACTCAGGAGCATATGAGACGTATCAGACCCTGTCTTAAAAGCTACTTTCTGCACCGTTGCAGCATCAAGTGGGCCATCGCGATGAGGATCATGACCTCGCTCGTCTCCGGCAGCTCCTCGTAGTCCTTGCTCAACCGGCGGTAGCGATTGAGCCAGCCAAACGTCCGCTCGACGATCCAGCGCTTGGGGATAACGTGGAAGCCGGGTTGCCCGACCGCCCCGCGCACGACCTCGAGCACCCAGCCCCCGATGCGCCACAGCGCCTGCGCCAGGGTCTCCTCCACGTCAAGCATGCCAGTAGTCCGCTGTAGCCTGCGTCCACCCACAGCAGCACGAGCCGCGGGAACCGGCCGCGCAACTCCCCGCCCAGCCGCCGCGCGCCGTCCCGATCCCCGACATCGACCGCGGTGACTACGACGGCTAAGAGCAAGCCGTGCGTGTCGACAGCGAGGTGGCGCTTGCGTCCCTTGATCTTCTTGCCGCCATCGTAGCCCGAGTAGAGCCCCCTTTTTCCGCCGTCTTGACGCTCTGGGCGTCGAGGATCGCGGCGGAGGGGCTGGACTCGCGGCCGGCGGCACGACAGGTGTCGTCGCGCAACGCATCGTGGATGCGCTGCCACGTGCCGTCGTCACTCTGCCTTAGGGTATCGGCCGCCAGCCGAGTATGAGGCGGTCCACGTCGCCTCAGGTCGAGAACGACACCTGACCGATTGTCCGGACTAAGGGGTGCAGTCCACTTGTCTTGACATCCCGTCATGCCACCACCCTATCCCTTTTTAGGACAGACTCTGAGCAAGCGTGCCGTGTCGAAGGCCGTTGACAACAGCCGGTCCTGGCTCTATGATGACCCATGTGCCAGCCTCGGGGCCGGCGCTTTGACGAGCAAGAGATGGAACCGACGATGTTGGACCTGATGAACGGAAACGGAGGGGGGAACATGAGCCACTTCACCGGCTATGCCCGCCTGCGTGCGCCGTTCAAGGGCGCCGTTGCGCCTTTCGGGGGCACAGTGTGCCCAGGTCTGTCGTCGGGATGGGATCGTTGACATCGCGTAGTTGAGTCAACCACTCCCCATCAGCCGCGGGCGGACCTGACGAATGGTCCGGGACCCGCGGCTTTTTGTTGTCTCTCGCGCGGCCTCGCGGGAGCTGTTCGACGGAGGAGGAAACGCCAGATGTGGATCGGCAGCCGTACCTGACAGGACGACACAGACGGCATATCAGGTCATACAGCAAGAAGGTAGATCGTCCCATGTTCGTGCGCTACCACCCGACTCCGATCGATGCCCCGGCGCTGACACGCGATTGTGTCGATCGAACCACGCTCGCCGTTTTGTGGATGCAGATGACGCCGCGGCCGGCGGCCAGGAAGGACGGGAGACGCTGATGTCCCCACAGATTCTCGACCCGGTGACCGAGCCGCGACCGGTCAGCGCGATCGGGCTCGACCTCGACATCGACCGGTCGGCGCTGCCGGCAGTGCCAGACCACGGCCCGGCGGTCGTCATACAGAACGCCTCGAAGGTGTTCTCCAAGAAGAAGCGGCGCGCGCTGCCGTTCCGCAAGGCGAGTGACAAGCCGGCGAAGGACGTCCGCGCGCTGGACGACATCAGCCTGGAGGTCCGACGCAACGAGATCTTCGGCATCCTCGGCGCGAACGGCTCGGGGAAGTCGACGCTGATCCGGCTGATATCGACCCTGCTGATCGCCGACTCCGGGGAGATCAGCGTCTTCGGCTACGACGTGCGCGAGCACGAGATGCAGGTGAAGCGGCTGATCAACCGCGTCTCGGTCGAGGCCTCGTTCTTCAAGAAGCTCTCGCCGATGGAGAACCTGCTCTACGCGATGCGGCTGTATGGCCGCAACGGAGAAGATCTGAAGGCGGAGATCACGACGATCCTCGGCGGGCTGGGGATCAAGCCCGACCGCATCAACGCGCCGCTGGAGCAGATGTCGCGCGGGATGCAGCAGAAGGTCGCGATCGCGCGGGCCTTCCTGACCTCGCCGGTGCTGCTGCTGCTCGACGAGCCGACGACCGGGCTGGACCCGCGCTCGAAGAAGGACGTGCAGAAGTTCGTCCACGAGCTGCGCGACCGGCACGACGCGACGATCGTGATCTGTTCCCACGACATGGACGAGGCCGAGGCGCTCTGCGACCGGATCGCGGTCATGGACGAGGGTCAGTTGATCGCAATCGGAACCGTCGCCGAGCTGAAGCAACTGGTGAGCGAGCGCGACGGCGTTATCGACCCGACGATGGAAGACGTCTTCATCGCCCTGACCGGCCGTGATCTCCGCGAGGACCACGGCGACGACGACGACAAACCGGCCGAGGCGGCCTGAGAGAGGGGAGAGACACGATGGCGCAAGCGAGACCACTCTCGCCGGTCGCCGTGCTGGGGCGGGAGGCGCGGGCGTCGTACGCCTTCGTCGAGCGCAACTGGCACCTGACCAAGCGGTACTGGGGCTGGGAGATCGCCTTCCTGATCTACTCGGCGGCCTCGTCGATGTCGATCATGTTCATCGGCAAGGCGCAGGGGGCGCAGGATACCCAACTGCTGCTCTTCCTGGCGATCGGGACGCTCGTCTGGAGCTACCTGAACTCGATCTTCATGAACATGGCCGAGATGATCGCCTGGGAGCGCTGGGAGGGGACGATCGAGTACACGATGATGGCGCCGATCAGCCGGCTGACCCACATGGTCGGCCAGTCGATCTTCGCGATCATCTACGGGATCATCCGCACGGCGCTGCTTCTGGGCGTGCTGGCGCTGTTCTTCGACATCAACCTGGCTGGGTCGAACCTGCTCGGCGCGCTGCTGACGATCGTGATCGGCAGCCTGTCGTTCATCGGCTTCGGCATTATCGGGGCGGTCCTGCCCCTGCTCTTCCCGGAGAAGGGCGAGCAGATGACGTTCATCATCTCCTCGATCCTCCTCCTCGTGTCGGGCGTCTACTACCCGATCGAGGTGCTGCCGGGCTGGATGCAGGCGCTCTCGACCATCTCGCCGGCCACCTACGTGCTCGACGCGATGCGCGCGGCGATCCTCGACGGCGCCGGGACGATCGACCTGCTGCCGAAGCTAGCGCCGCTGCTCCTGATCGGACTGATTACCGTCCCGCTCGGCATGGCCATCTTTGGCTACTTCGAGCGCTACGCCAAGCGAACGGGACGACTGAAGCGAAGCGGATAAGCACCCGCGGGGTCGGGTGCGCGGAGGAGTCACTTAGGATGAGGTCGCTCATACACGACGATATCGGACAGATCGACATCGACGGTAGCCCGTCGTATATCGTCGCTCGCGAGGGGAGCGAGCTGGCCGAGCGGCTGCGCTGCCAGGGCTGGAAGGCGACGCTCGGCTGGCGCTCGGAGAGTGAGGACGGGCAGGTCTGGCTCGTCCGCTTCGAGCCGGACGAGCCGCCGGCCGGCGCGGCCGGATGCTAGCGCCGGGCCAGCGGGCTGAGCCGGTCACCCCGGTCTGGCTGGTAGCGCGATGAGCGCGCACCCGCCACGGCTGGGTGGCCGGCTCGACCCGTACCGGCTCTACCTGCTGATCTCCGGCGCCAGCGCGCTCTTCCTCTGGCTGGCGTTCAGCGTCAACCTGGTCTTCCAGGTCGAGCGCGTCGGCCTGAGCCCGCTGCAGCTCGTGCTCGTCGGGACGGCGCTGGAGGCGACGTACTTCCTCTTCGAGATCCCGACCGGCATCGTCGCCGACGTCTACAGCCGGCGGCTGTCGGTCATTGCCGGGACCGCGCTCCTCGGCGCGGGGCTGCTCGTCGTCGCGGTGCCGTCGTTCCTCGTCATCCTGCTCGGCAACGTCGTCATGGGCATCGGCTACACCTTAATCAGCGGCGCGCTGGAGGCCTGGATCGTCGACGAGATCAGCGAACAACGGGCCGGTGGCGCGTTCCTGCGCGGGTCGCAGGCAAGCCAGATCGGCACGCTGGTCGCGACCCCCATCGGCGTCGGGCTGGCGACGTTCCAGCTCAACCTGCCGATCGTCCTCGCCGGGGTGTTGATGCTGACGCTCGCCGGCTTCCTGATCGCCACGATGACCGAGCACGGATTCCAGCCGACGCCGCGCGAGGACCGCAACTCCTGGGGCCACATGCGCGACACGTTCCTCGACGGCGCGCGGCTGACCCGCCGCCGGCCGGTGCTGCTGACGATCTTCGCCATCGCGTTCTTCATGGGCATGTCCAGTGAGGGCTTCGACCGCCTGTCTCCGGCGCATCTACTCGAGAGCTTCGAGCTACCTTCGGCCGGAGGGCTGCAGCCCGTCGTCTGGTACGGCATCCTCGCCTTCAGCGCCGCGCTGCTGCGGATCGGCTTCGCCGAGGTCCTCCGCCGCAGGGTCGACACGAACAGCCACTCCGCGGTCACTCGGGTGCTCTTCGCAATTGACGCGCTGCTCATCGCCGGAATGGCTGCGTTCGCGCTGGCCGGGAGCTTCGCAGTTGCCGCGATCACCTTCGTCGCCGCGAGCGTCCTGCGCGAGGTCAGCAGCCCGCTGACGTCAGCCTGGATCAACCAGAGCATCGACCCGCGCGTCCGGGCGACGGTAATCTCGATGAGCGGCCAGGCAGACGCAATCGGCCAGATCGCGGGCGGTCCGGGGATCGGCGCGATCGGCTCGGCGTTCTCGCTGCGCGCCGCCCTGAGCGCGGCGACCGTGGCGCTCGTCCCGAGTCTGCTGCTCTACGCGCGAGCGCTGGGGCAAGGTGAGGAGCCGGTCGTGACGGTGGCAGATGCGTCCGAGATATCCGAGGATGCCGCCCGACTGTGACGTGTTTGTGGTTGCGCCCCTGCCACCCCGCTGCCTAGAATCGGGGTGACGCGCGTGGACGGTGGGGAATCACACGCGCACGCAAGGTGGGGGGGCACGACCATTCCCGCAGGCACGTTGCTGGTCGCCCAATCGGGCGGCCCGACCGTGGTCATCAATGCCAGCCTGGCCGGCATCGTCGCCGAGGGCCAGCAGAGCGGGCGATTCGACGCGATCCTCGGCTCCCGCAACGGGATCGAGGGCGTGCTCGACGGCGCGCTGCTCGACCTTACCCGGCTGACACCCGACCGGCTGGATCGGCTGCGGGCGACGCCGTCGGCCGCGCTCGGCGCCAGCCGGCGCCCCCCGACCGACGACGAGATCGCTGCGATCCTCGATCGCTTCGATGCGCTCGGCATCACCGCGTTCCAGCCGATCGGCGGCAACGACACTGCCGAGACGGCGCTGCGCCTCGGCGCGGCGGCCGCGGAACGCGGCCAGGATCTGCGGATCGTCGCCATCCCGAAGACGATCGACAACGACCTGCCCGAGACCGACCACTGCCCAGGCTACGGCTCGATTGCCCGCTACACCGCGCTGGCGGTCCGCGACTCGGCGTTCGACACCCGGGCGATGGCGAAGATCTATCCAGTCAAGATCGTCGAGGGCATGGGGGGCAAGGCTGGCTGGGTGGCAGCCTCCGGCGGCCTCGCGTTCGAGGAGGCGCTGCCGCGCCCGATCCTCTGCCTGCCGGAACGGCCGTTCGCCGGGATCGACGCGCTGGCCGCTCTGGTCGGCGCTACGGTCGAGCGCGACGGCTATGCGGTGCTGGTCACCCCGGAGACGATGCGCTGGGCGGACGGCACGCCGGTCGGCGGGACGACGCCCAACTGGGTGGACGCCTTCGGCCACGCCTACTACCGGGGGGTCGGCAGCACGCTGGCCCGCGAGCTGGGCAGCCGGCTGGGAATCCAGGCGCGCTACGACAAGCCCGGCACGATCGCCCGGATGGCGATGGCCTCGGCCTCGCCGGTCGATCTCGCCGAGGCCGAGCAGGCCGGCCGCGAGGCGGTCCACCGCGCGATCGCCGGCCAGACCGGCGTGATGGTGACGATCCAGCGGGCCAGCGACGACCCCTATGCCGCCTGCTTCGGCGCCACGCCGCTGGAACGCATGGCCTCGGTCGAACGGCGCCTCCCCGACGACATGATCGACCCGTCCGGCCACGACGTTACGCCACGCTTCCGCGAATGGGCGCTGCCGCTGCTGGGCGACCCGCTCCCGGAGTACGAGGTACTCGTATGAACACCTTCGAACGACAGACGATCCGCCATCTGCTCAACGTCTCGGCGACGATCCTGATCCCATTCGTCATCGTTGGGGCCCTGGCCGGCGGCTGGCGCGGCGCTGCGCTGGCGGCCGCGGCCGGCGTCGCGCTTCAGGCGCTCGTCTACGCCCTGGCGCGACCGCTCCTCCTGCGGATGATGCGTGCCGACGTGGTGGACGCGACGAGCCACCCGCAGCTGCTGGAGACGGTTGACCGATTGGCCGGGGTGGCCGACGTCACCGTGCCGGCCGTGGCGGTCTCGCGGATTCGGACGCCGAACGCGTTCGCAGCGGCGACGCCGGGGGGCGGCATCGTCGGTGTCACGACCGGCCTGCTCGAGCTGCTGCCACCGGAGCAGGTCGCCGCGGTGCTGGCGCACGAGATCGCCCATCTCGAGCGGC
Source organism: Thermomicrobiales bacterium (assembly GCA_035325665.1). GTDB lineage: Bacteria > Chloroflexota > Chloroflexia > Thermomicrobiales > CFX8 > JAMLIA01. The sequence goes on from DAOKZM010000001.1 coordinate 6,521, forward strand.
GCGACCGGACCGGGGTCACCATCGCGGCGATCCTCGGGTCGCTGCCGGGAGTCGTCGCCGCGGCCAGCGGCTCGGACCTCCTCTACGACCGCGCCTTCCGCCGCCGCATCCCGCGCGCCTGGGGCGGCCGGCGCCTACGGCCGGTCCGCGATGCGATCGCGTTCGTCAGTATGCCGCTGACCGCGCTGCTCGTCCGCGCCAGCGCCGAGCGGAGCGACGAGTTCCATGCCGACGCCGAAGCGGCGCGCCTGATCGGCGACCCGCAACCGCTGATCGCGGCGCTGCGGAAGATCGGCGCGCTGGCCGGGCGGCTGCCAGCGCCGGTCAACCCGGCACTCTGCGGGCTGATGGTGATCCATCCGTTCGGTCAGGAGCGGCTCAGCCGGCTGATCGACACCCATCCGACGACGATCGAGCGGGTCGAGCGGCTGACCGCCATCGACCCCGCGGCGTGAGCGAGCTGCCGAGCATACCGGACCTGCTGCGGCCGGGGCTCGCCGTCGTCTTCTGCGGCTACAACCCGTCGCTGACCTCCGGGGCGACCGGCCACCATTACGCCTTCCCCGGCAACCGCTTCTGGCGGCTGCTGGAGGCGGCCGGCATCACCGACCGGCGCTACCAGCCGGACGAGGATGCTGAGCTCCTCGATCTGGGGATCGGCTTCACCAACATCGTCGCCCGCCCGACCCGTCGCGCCGACGAGCTGACCCGCGACGAGATCCGCGAGGGGGCGACGCAATTGCGGGGGAAGATAGCCCGTTACCGACCCACCGCGATGGCCTACACCGGCGTCGGCGTCTACCGCTGGCTGCGTGGGTCGTCGCGCCCGACCTGGGGCATCCAGCCCGAGCCGGTCGTCGCCGGGACCGTCGACCTGGTCCTGCCGTCGCCCTCGGGGCTGAACCGGATGACGTTCGACGAGCTGGTCGAGCACTACCGGGAGGTCGTTCCGTTCCTCGACCGTTAACCCTTGACGGGCCGACCTCCCGGCCGCATCCTCGTCCAGCAACGTCCGACCGAGTGGAGGTGAGCGGCCCGTGTTCCAGATCGACCGCCAGGCGCTAATCGAGACGACCGCCGGGTTGGTGCGCATCCCGTCAATCAACCCATCGCTGGTCCCCGGCGCCGGTGGAGAACGCGCGGTCGCCGAGGCGATCGCCGCGCGGCTGCAGCGCACGCCCGGCATCACGGTCGATCTGCAGGACGCAGGCGACGGGCGGCCGAACGTCATCGCGTCGGTCGGCAACGGTCCGGGACGGACGCTGATGCTCAACGGCCACACCGACACGGTCGGCGTCGCCGGGATGGAGGACCCATTCTCCGGCCGGATCGATGGCAACCGGCTCTACGGCCGTGGCTCGTCGGACATGAAGGCGGCCATGGCCGCGGCGCTCGTGCTACTGGAGGAGATCGCGCGGGCTGGCGACTTCCCGGGACGGCTGGTCGTCACCTTCGTCGCCGACGAGGAGCACTCCAGCATCGGCACCCAGGCGATCTGCCGCGAGATCGAGCGCTGGAAGCCGGACGCTGCGCTCGTGCTGGAGGGCACCGGTCTGGACATCACCACCGCGCACAAGGGGTTCGTCTGGGCAACGATCACGACCCACGGCTTCGCCGCCCACGGCAGCCGCTTCGAGTTGGGCGTCGACGCGATCGCCCACATGGGGCGCGTCCTCGTCGCGCTCGAGGAGCACGGGCGCGATCTGATCGCCCGCGAACCGCACGCGCTCGTTGGCCCGCCATCGATCCACGCCTCACTGATCAACGGCGGCCAGGAGCTATCGTCCTACCCGGAGGAGTGCGTGCTGGAGATTGAGCGTCGGACGATCCCGGGCGAGACGGGGGAAAGCGTCGAGCGCGAGCTGCGGGAGATCCTCGACCGGCTGGCGAGCGAGGACGAGCAGTTCCGGGGCGCGCTAGAGATGGGCGTCGTCCGCGACCCGTTCGAGATCGCCCCGGACGCCGGGATCGTGACGACGGTGCGTCGAATCGCGGCGGCCGAGCGCGGCGTCGAGCCGCGGATCACCGGCGGGGCCGGCTGGATGGACTCGTCGCTGCTGGACCAGGTCGGCGTCCCTGTCGCGATCTTCGGCCCGGCCGGCGAAGGCGCCCACGGGTTGGTCGAGTGGGCCGACCTGGACGTGCTGGAGGCATTCGCCCGCATCCTCGCGCAGGTCTGCTACGACTTCTGCGCGGCGGGCTGAGTCACCGACGACGACGCTGGTCGGCCCAGTCCTTCAGCCGCTCGGCGAGCACCTCGATCCCGCCGCGGGCGGATTCCGGGTCGGCCGGCGTGATGCCGAAGCGCCGCATCAGCCGGTCGATCCCGACCGCAAGCAAGGCTGCGACGCAGACGAAGAAGATCACCCAGGCGAGCATCAGCCCTCCACTCATCGTCCGGCCGGACATGCTCCGACCGAATCTGGCACCATTGGGGACGTCTCTCTCCGCCTCTGGCCCTGGCGGAAGCGGACCGCTATGATTGCGAGTCACGACCGAACGTACAGTGCCTGCCCCCACCCGCCGACGCTCGCGAGGATACCCGTGTGCGAAGGGAGCGTCGATGTCCACCGGTGATCTGCTCTTCATCTTCGCCTTCATCGTCCTGCCAACGATCATCCTCGTCAGCTGCATCTGGACGCTGCTGCTCATCCGCGCCGGTGTGCTCCTTCCCGCCCGCCGCGCGGTGGTGAACGACACCGAGGCACTGGTCGAGGACGACAATCCTCAGCCGGCCGACGCCGTCGAGACCACGGCGGTCCACGAGATGCCGGCACGAGCCAACGAGGCCGAGCCGGTCGTCATCGAAGTAGTCGAAGCTCCCGCCGTCGACACGGCGCTCCCGGCGCCCGAGCCGTTGCCAGCGATCGAACCCGTCGTCGCCGACGCGACGCCCTCTGAAGCGCCGCAGGAACCGGCGCCGGACGACGAGCCAGCGGACGAGTTCGAGCACACGACCGAGTTCCCGATCATCGACGATGCCATGCTCGAGCGCGCCGCCGCCGAGGCGGCGACGGCGGAGGCAAAGCCGCCCTCGCCCGCCGCGAGCGACCAGCCAGCGGAGGAACCCATCCCAGCGCCGGACGCGCGGCATGAGGAACCCGCTAGGGCGTCCGCTCCGGACCTCGAGGTGCTGTTCGTGCCGCTACCCGACGAGACGTTGCCCGATGGGTCCCTTGCCACCAGCAACGGAACGCACGAGCCGGACATCCTTGATGAGGTAGAGGACGAGATCGCCGAGGGCGACCCGGACGACAGCAGCCCCCCCCGGCGCGACGGCCGGTTCCGGCGCAAGTCGGTCCGCCGCGTGGCCCAACTGCGTCCTTCGGAGGAGCAGTCCCCGAACGTCAGCCCGATGGGCAACCTCCTACGCCGCTCCCGCTCGGGGAACTCACGCTAGCTCCTGCCCCAATCAGTGCGCCAGCTCGAACGCCTCATGGAGGGCGCGGACGGCGCGGGTGGCTTCGGAGCCAGCGATGGCGCAGGAGATGTTGAGCTCGCTCGAGCCCTGGGCGATCGCGACGATATTGATCCCGTTGGCCCCCATCGTCGAGAAGACGCGGCCGGCGACACCCGGCGTGCCACGCATGCGTTCGCCGATGACGGCAACGATCGCGAGATCGCGGTCGACCACGATCGACTCAACTCGGCCGCGCTCCAGGTCGACCTCGAACTCCGCCCGCAGTTCCCGCTCGACGGCGCCGACCTGCCCGTCGTCGAGCACGAAGGTCAACGAGTGCTGCGACGACGCCTGCGAGATCATGTAGACATTGGCGCTCGTCCGGCCGATGGCGCGGAAGATCCGCGCGGTCGTGTCGGTGACGCCAATCTGCCCGCGACCGGCGACGGTGACCGCAGCTAACCCGGTGACCGAGGCGAGCGCCTTGGCTGGCCGTCGGCTGCCGTTCTCACCGTTCGGCCGCCCGAGCACGGCCGGGCCGATCATCGTCCCGGGCTGATCGGGCCGGAACGTGTTGCGGATCCAGATCGGAATGCCCTTCTCGACCGCCGGGTGCATGGTCTTGGGATGGATGACCTTCGCGCCGAAATAGGCCAGCTCGGTGGCCTCGGCGTAACTGATACGGTCAAGCATTCGCGCCTCGGGGACGATCCGCGGGTCGGCGGTCAGGACGCCGTCGACGTCGGTCCAGATCTGGACCTCGTCGGCGTCGAGCGCGTAGCCGAGGATCGCCGCCGAATAGTCGGACCCGCCCCGCCCCCGCGTCGTCGTGATGCCCTGCTCGTCGGCCCCGAAGAAGCCGGTGACGACCGGCATCACGTGGGCCTGGAAGATCGGCTCCAGGGTCGAGCGCGCCCGCTCGGCCGTCCGGTCGAGTAGCGGCGACGCGCTGCCGAAGACGCTGTCGGTCACGATCAGGCGGTCGGCCGGGACGGCCTGGGCCGGGATGCCGCGATCCTCGAGCGCGGCGGCGATCAGAACGCTGCTCATGCGCTCGCCGAACGACGCGATGCGGTCGCGGGCGCGGGCGGTGCACTCGCGCAGGACGTAGATCGAGTAGAGCAGGCGGGCAACCTCGTCGGCGTAGCCCGCGACCGTGGCCTCGGCCTGGCGGCGGCGGTCGGAATCCTCGACCAGATCGAACAGCGCCGCGTAGTGCGGCGCCAGCAGGTCCGCGCGGACGGCATCGACCCCCTCGGAGTCGCCGTGGGCGGCGGCGTCGGCGCGCGAGAGTAGCAGGTTGGTGATCCCACTCATGGCCGAGAAAACGCCGACGACGCGCTCGTCGAGCTCGCGCTGCGCGGCCAGGATGTCAACGGTATTGGAGATCGCCGCCGCGCTGCCCACCGATGTGCCGCCGAACTTGAGTACCCGCATCGTCGTCCTCGATCGTCGTCTACCTGCCAGAGTCCCTCCCGCCCCGGCTGCTCCGGGACATCGAATGATTGTGACACGCGCGGGTCGCTGGCTGGTACCTGCGCCTGGTGCGACAATCGGCCCGGAGCCGCCGGCCGCGAGAGAGGGGATGGAGCCAGATGGTCCAGATCGAGATCGACCCAGCCGTCGTCGAGGAGCGCATCATGTCGCTCGGCGCGATCGGCGCCTGCCACGAGACGGGGGTCTGCCGGGCCGCGCTGACGCCGGAATGGATCGAGGCGCAGCAGTTAGTCGAGCGCTGGTGCCAGGAGGCCGGGCTGGCGACGCGGATGGACGCAGTCGCCAATCTCTGGGGCCGCGTCGAGGGGACCGAGGGCGGCAAGGCGGTCGTCTCCGGCTCGCACATCGACTCGCAGATGCCCGGCGGCCGCTACGACGGCGCGCTGGGGATCATCGCCGCGCTGACGGCGGTCGAAGCGCTGCTGCGCCAGTTCGGCCCGCCGAAACGCCCGCTGGAGGTGCTCTCGTTCTGCGAGGAGGAGGGCAGCCGCTTCAACGGCGCCCGCTTCTGGGGTTCGCGCGGGATCACCGGCGCGATCGCCCCCGGTGATGCCGATGCGATCATGGGCTACGACGGTGTGTCGCTGGCCGACGCGATGCGGGCGATCGGGCTTGACCCGGCCGATATCCCCTCGGCGGTCCGTCACGACATCGAGGCGTTCATCGAGCTGCACATCGAGCAGGGACCGGTGCTGGAGCTCGAGGACCTGCCGGTCGGTGTCGTCAACATCATCAATGGCTCCAAGGGCTACAACGTGACCGTCACCGGCGAGACGAACCACGCCGGCGCGCGCCCGATGGACACGCGCCGCGACGCGTTGGTCGGCGTCGCTGAGATGATCCTGGCGGTCAACAGCAACGCGGTGGCGATGGGCCGGCCGGCTGTCTCCACCGTCGGGCGGGTCGCCGTCGAGCCGAATCTCGGACCGGCTGTCCCCGGCAAGGTGACGTTCACGATCGACTGCCGGCACAACGACCCGGCAAAGCTCGAGGAGCTGGCGACTGCCCACGAGGCGGCGATCACCCGGATCGCGAAGGAGCGCGACCTGGAGATCAGCTGGACCAGCCGGCCGCCGCTGCCGCCCTGCCCGTGCGACCCGGAGGTCGTCCGCGTGCTGGAGGACTCCGCGCGGGAGCAGGGCATCCCGGCGCTGACGATGCCAAGTGGCGCGCTGCACGACACGCAGCGGATGGCGAACGTCACGCGAGTGGCGATGGTCTTCGTCCGCAGCAAGGATGGCCGCAGCCACACGCCGGAGGAGTTCACCTCGGTCGAGGACGCAGTGGCCGGGATCAGAGTGCTGGCCGGCGCTCTCCACGCGCTGGCGTACTAGCCGATGCGTCGGCGGCGATGGTGGATCGGCCTGCTGATCGTGTTGCAGGTCGGGCTGCTGGCCGCGACCGCCGCCGCGCTCCGCTCGACGCTGCCGGCCAACCCGACCGCGACGCCAGACGGAGCAGCCCAGGCGATTCAGACGGCACGGCAGGCCGACGAACCACTCCCGACCGCGACGGCGACGCTCGCGCCGGTAGCCACAGCAACGACACCGCCGCCGACCGCGGCCGCCTGCGCGACTGCCTGCCCGACGGTCGCTATCCCAACGCCGACCACGCCGCCACCGACGCCCGCGACGAAGCCGACAGCAACGCCCGAGCCAGCCCCCGACCTGACAGCAGCCAGCCTCTGGCGCTGTCGGCCGCTGACGGCGCATAACCCGATGGACCGGACATTCGCCGTGGCCGACAGCGGCCTGTACCGCGAGCGTTATGGCAAGGATGCGATCTTCGACGTTGCCTTCCTCTGGCCGATGACGCAGGTGCTCGCCTGTCACATCGGCCTAGCCAACCTGCCCGGCGCGGTGATCAGCGCAAGCGACGTTCGCCTCGTTAGCGAGGCGACCGAGGCCTACTACGACGACTCGCGGCAGCCACCGGCGTTCTCCTCGTACCTCGCGCCGCCTGCCGGCTGGGTCAGCGACCGCTACTACGACGATAACGTCTGGCTCGGGGTCGAGTTGATGCGGGCGTGGCAGGTAACCCGCGACCCGCTGGCGCTGAAGCGAGCCAACCAGATCTTCGACTACCTCGTCTCCGGCTGGGATGACGGGGGGCCGGCCCCCGGCGGCATCTTCTGGATCGAGTCCGACAGTAACCACGACCGCAACACGGTCACGACCGGCGCCGGCGCGCTGCTCGGGTTGATGCTCGTCGAGGCGCTGCCGCCCGGCGAGCGCGCCGACTACGTCCTCGACTGGGCGGCGCAGATGTACGCATGGGTCTACGAAACGCTAGAGGATGGCGAGGGGCTATTCTGGGACCACATCGGGCCGGACGGGACGTTCGACCACGGGCTATACGCCTACAACCAGGGCGCGATGATCGGCGCGAACCTCGGCTTCTACCGGCTAACCGGCGACGCGCTCTTCCTCGACCGGGCCGACCGCACGGCACTCTCGGCGCTCGCGCTCCACGGCGGTCGCTGGGTGGACGAACAGGAGATCTCGTTCAACGCCATCTTCTTCTCGTTTCTCGTCCAACTCGATGCCACCCGGCCCAATCCGATCTACCGAGCGCGGCTGCTGACCTACGCACAGCGGATCTGGGATTACGGCCGTGACCCGGAGACCGGCCTCGCCACAACGTCCACGCCGCTGACCCTCCTCGACCAGGCGGCGATGGTCCGTATCTTCGCGCTGGCGGCGGCCGAGGCCGGCCGTTGAGCGGCGATGGAGCGGATCCTGCGGCAGCCTGCCGGACGTCGATGCGGGAGGCGCCACTGATGCGCGAGCACGATGCCGATCGGGACGCGAACCGCGCGGTCGCGTCCTATGAGGCGATGCAGTCGTCCTTCTACATCCCGCGCCTGAGTCTCTACCGCGAGACAGCGCAGGACGCGGGGCAACCATTCTCTTACTGCTGGCCGTTCGTGCGCGCGATGGCGGCGACGAACGACCTGGCCGTCCTGCCGTTCGGCGACCACTACCTTGGCGACGTATCGGCGCGGCTCGACGGGCTGGGACACTACTGGGACGGTCGGGCCGGCAGTTTCGCGTCCTACGTCGTGCCTCCCCTCGGCAACGGCGGCGACGCCTACTACGACGACAACGCCTGGGCAGGACTGGAGCTACTGCGGGCACACCGGCTGACCGGCGACCCGGCAGCCCCGGAGCACGCCCGCGCCGTCTTCCGCTTCCTGCTGGACGGCTGGGACGACGATCCGCGTCACGCATCACCGGGTGGCATCTACTGGGTCGCCGCCAACTGGAACGACGACCGCAACACCGTCTCGACCGCGCCGGCCGCCCAGCTTGGGCTGCAGCTCGCGGCACTGGAGGACGGGCCACGCGACGACGAACTGGAGTGGTCCCAGCGGATGACAGCCTGGGTCGATTCGACGCTGCGCGGCGACGACGGGCTCTACGCCGACCACATCGCCCTCGACGGGACCATCGACCGCGCCGCCTGGTCGTACAACCAGGGCACGATGATCGGCCTGCATACCC
>DAOKZM010000001.1:14930-18619 GCA_035325665.1 Thermomicrobiales bacterium
GTACGAGGCGACCGGCGAGGCGTGGCGCCTCGCTGGGGCGCGGCAGGCGGCGACGGCGGCGCAAGCCTTCTACACGCCGGAGGTCCTCGATCGCCAGGGGCCAGCGTTCAACGCGATCTATCTCCCCAACCTGGCCCGGTTCGCGGCGATCGATGGAGACCCGGGTTGGCTCGACCCGCTACGCCAGTACGCCGAGCGGCTCTGGACGGACCGCCGCGACCCGGCCAGCGGCCTCACGACGACATCACAACCGGCGACGCTACTGGACCAGGCCGCGCTCGTCTCGATCTTTGCGATACTCGCCGCCGAGGGCAGCGAGCCGAGAGGAGCCGGCTGAACGATGACGATCCCCGACATCCTGCGCGGAAGCCACGTCCGTCTCGACGCCGTCCGTCGCGACGACCTGCCGGCGATCGCGGCCTGGTGGAGCGACGGCGCGGCGCAGCGGCGCTTCGACGCCATCCCGGCGATGCCGCGGAGCGCCGACCACCTGGAAGACTGGCTGGAGGCGCCGAAGGAGCCGGGCGCCAACTTCCGCTTCGCCATCCGGACGATCCCCGAGGACGCGCTCGCCGGGGTCGTCCAGGTCGACGGCATCCTCTGGAACCAGCGCGTCGGCTGGGTGAGCCTGCTCATCGGCGAGCCGGCGATGCGCGGCAAGGGGCTCGGCCATGAGGCGATGGAGCTGGCGCTGCGCTTCGCCTTTCACGAGCTGAACCTACACCGGATTCAGCTAACCGTGTTCAGCTACAACGCACCGGCCATCTCGCTCTACGAGCGGCTGGGGTTCGTCCGCGAGGGGAGCTTCCGCGAGTTCCTGGAGCGCGATGGGACGCGCTACGACATGTTGCTCTACGGCCTGCTCCGCCCCGAATGGGAGGCGGCTCAAGGCTAACGCGACGGCTCAGCGATGGTTGTAGAGCTCGATGCTCCAGCGCCACTCGGAGCCGTCGTCGGCATTCCACCAGGCGGTGAGGATGCCGACCTCACCGCCGGGCAGGATGACCGGCCGGCCGATATCCTCCTGGCCCGGCCAGATATCCTCACGCCGGATTGCCGCGCCATCGCGGACGAGGCGCGCCATCGGCCGGTCGGCGGTGCGCTCGAGCTGGTCGCTGCTGGCCAGGAGGCGGCCGTCGTCGTCGCGCACCTCGACCCGAATGGCATCGGGCAGGGCGTGGACGAGCAGTACAACCGTCTCATCGAGCCGCCCGCGGGCGAACGACAGCCCCTGTGAGGCGGCGTTCGGATACCAGAGATCCCAGACCTGCGGCTGTGCCATCTGCCCCTCCTGCGCTCGACGGCCCGCGCCGCCGCTGGCGACACAGACGCACGCGGCGTGCCCAGTCGTCCCGATGCACTCGGGTCTACACTCATGTTGAACGGCGCGGGCAAGGGCGAGGAGGGTCGATGCGCTTTCAGATGGTCGCGCGGACGGAGCATCCAGGGTTCCTCGATCTGCCCTGGCGCCTGCCACTCGACGACTGGCAGTCGGACCGCTTTGTCGAGGTGAGCCGGGGTATCCACCGCCACGTCGTGCGGTTTGTGGACTACGACGGCGACATCTTCGCGCTCAAGGAGCTGCCGGCGCGGGTGGCCGAGCGCGAGTACCGGCTACTACGCCGGCTGGGCGAGGCGGGGGTGCCGGTCGTCGAGGTGATCGGGCTGGTAAGCGACCGCGGCGGCGACCCCAATGCAATCTTGATCACTCGGCACCTGCGCTTCTCGCTCCCTTACCGGACGCTCTTCGCGCGCGGCGCGATTTCCGACCTGCAACGCCGGCTGCTCGACGCGCTCGCCGAGCTGCTAGTCGAGCTGCACCTGGCTGGGTTCTTCTGGGGCGACTGCTCGCTCTCGAACACCCTATTCCGCCGCGACGCGGGCGAGCTCGTCGCGTACCTGGTCGACGCCGAGACGGGCGTCATGGAAACAACGATCTCGGATCGTATGCGTCGCTCCGACCTTGATATCGCGATCGAGAACGTTGCCGGCGAATTGCTGGACATCGAGGCCGGCGGCAACCTCCCGGCCGGCATCGACCCGGTCACGACCGCTCGGGCGCTGGAGGAAGTCTACACGGCATTGTGGGACGAACTGACGCGGGTGGATATCATCCGACCGGACGAGCGCTACAAGATCGACGCCCGGCTCCAGCAGCTGAACGACCTGGGGTTCGACGTAGACGAGGTCGAGTTGCTGACTGTGCCGGAGGGCTATCAGCTCAGGCTCCGGACGCAGGTGGTCGAGCCCGGACATCACCGGCGCCGGCTGCATACGCTGACCGGGCTGGACGTCCAGGAGAACCAGGCTCGGCGGCTGCTCTACGACCTCGACGAGCACCGAGCGGCGCTGGAGGCGCGGCTAGGCCGCCGCGTACCGGATTCGGTCGCGGCCTACCGCTGGCTGGCCGAGGTGTTCGAGCCGGCGGTCGAGGCGATCCCGGACAGCCTGCGCGGGAAGCTGGAGCCGGCCGAGGCGTATCACCAGATCCTCGACCACCGTTGGTTCCTCTCGGAAGCCGCCGGGCACGATATCGGGCTGGACGAAGCCATCCGCTCATACGTCGCCACCGTGCTGAGCTTCGTGCCGGACGAGCAGCGGGTACTGGCCGAGGAGACGACGGAATTGCCGGTCGTCGGCCGGGACGAGCCGACCAGTGACGCATCTGCGTGACGCGCGAGGAGGGTCGGGTGGACGCGGGCGACAGAGCAAGCTGCTGGCGGTCTTCGCCGCGCTCGCCGACGAGAACCGCCTGGCGGTTGCGGGAATCGTCGCCCCAAGGCCCGCCACCATCGATGAGATCGTGGGGCAGACTGGCCTTCGCCGACCGGATGTCGCGCGACACTTGGGGATGCTCGAACGCATCGGGGGCGAGCGCTACGACGAGCGGGCGGTGAACGCGATCCTGAAGCACCACCACCCGGACTCGGCCACGCTGCGCCGGGCGCTGGTGGATTACGGGCTGATGCGCCGCGAGGCGGGGATCTACTGGCGCGCGGAGAACGATCCGGCCTAGCCGCATCTGGCGCGGGACGCAGCGCTCCCGGCATACTCAGCACGACGTTCGCCGCGCCACCGGCGCCCGGCGATTGGACGACGCACAGGAGGAACAGCCACCATGGGGCTGATGGACGGCAAGAAATGCCTGATCATGGGTGTCGCGAACCAGCGCTCAATCGCTTGGGGGATCTCGCAAGCGCTACACCGCGAGGGGGCGACGCTGGCGTTCGCCTACGCTGGCGAGCGACTGCGGGACAACGTCCTCAAGCTGGTGGGGACGCTCGAGACCGAGGAGGAGATCCCGGTCATCTCGTGTTACGTTCAGGATTTGGCCGCGATCGAGGCGCTGTTTGCTGAGCTCGCCGACCGCTGGGGCAGCCTCGACGTCTTCGTCCACTCGGTCGCCTTCGCGCGGCAGGAGGACTTGAGCGGCGCGTTCAGCGAGCTCTCGTGGGATGGTTACGCACTGGCCCAGCACGTCTCGGCCTTCTCGCTGATCGAGACGAGCCGCCACGCCAGGCCACTGATGGAGGCGGCCGGCGGGGGCAGCATCATGACCCTCACCTACCTCGCCGCCGAGCGCGTCGCGTCGTAACTGCTCGGGTGGCTCCAGGGCCAGCAGCCGCCCCTCGGCCAGCACCGCCACCTGGTCACAGTGCTCGGCCTCGCCGACGTACTGGGTGGTAACC
>DAOKZM010000001.1:18629-21679 GCA_035325665.1 Thermomicrobiales bacterium
CAACGTGCGCTATCTGGCGGCCGAGCTTGGGCCAGACAACATCCGGGTCAACGCGATCTCGGCCGGTCCGCTGAAGACGCTGGCGGCCAGCGCCGTCAAAGGGATCAGCACCGCGCGCGACATCATGGAGGAGCGCTCGCCGCTGCGCCGCAACGTCACCCAGGAGGAGGTGGGCAACGTCGGCCTGTTCCTGGCATCGAATCTGTCGTCGTGCGTCACCGGCGAGACGATCTACGCCGACAATGGCTTCAACATCCTAGCGATGTAGTGCCGCTGGCCGGCGAGACCGCCCGGCCAGACTCGGTGGCCTCGGCGGCGCCGGGCCGCATCTCGGACACCGGAACCCACGACTTCAGGATGAAATGCAGTTCGCCCGCCCCGATGATCGGGCGGTCGAGGTCCATCGGCAACGATGCCGGATACAAGACGAACGGCTGCGTCTGCGGACCGCCGAGCCCGCCGTGACAACCGACGAGCTCCTCAAACGCGGCAACCTCGCCAGTCGCTGGATCGACCTGGCTCATGACGAGGATGTCGGGAGCATTAATGAAGGAGTCTGTGCGCGCCAGGTGTCGCGCCGCGTTCGGCCCGAACGGCGCAAGCGGGTTCTCACCGGTGACCTGGCCGGTGTTGAGGCCGATGGCTCCACGCGGCCCGATGACGACCCCTCCGTCGGCCTCGGCCCGAACCATGACGAAGCCGATCCCTTCTTGATCGGTCAGCCCTGAGATGAGACCGGGATAAGCGCTGGTGATCTGCTCGAGCGTCATCCGTGCGCCGAACCGCGGGAAGGAGATCAGCGCGAGATTGCCCGACGCAACGACGATCGCATCGCGCTGCTCGATCTCTTGCTCAGTCGTGCCTGAAGATTCCTCCCTCGAGCTGCCGATGATCTCACCGTCGATCGTCCGGATCTCCACCACGCGGCGCACGCGGCGCATAAGACGCGAGTCTCTCCGGCTCGCCTCGGCCAGCGCAGAGTAGATTCCGGCCGGTCCCTCGGTGCCACTCTCGACGAGGTCAACACCGCGCGGGGCGCCGCAGAGCGCGTCGACAAGCTCCCCCAGCGTCTGCCCATAGCGCTGCCGGAACGTCGCCCCCTGGCTCTGCCCGTGGTCGGAGAGAATGACAAGGTGGTAGGGGCGGGGGGCGGCGGCGGCAACACACTCCAGGTGTGCGAGCATGCGGTCGATCGACCGCAACACCTTCAGGCTGTCCTTCCGGTCGATGCCGGCATAGTGGGCAACCTCGTCATAGCCGAAGAGCGTGGAATAGACGACCGGCACTCCACGATACATGTCGGCGGTCAGCATGAACATGGCGGCTTCCTGGAGCACGACTGTCGTGCCGGCACGGATGAACCCTTGATAGATCTTGCGGTGAATGCGTGGCCGAACATCGGCGGCGCGCTGAGCGAACGCTTCGATCCACTCACGCACGACGTCGATGATAAACAGCGACACGGTCCGGGCGAGGCTATAAGGGTTCGACAAGTACGCGTAGTAGCTGCTTCGGCCGCCTCCCGACGAGCCGCCGAGCCTACTGAATGTGCCGAGCGTATCGTCGGCATCACCGGAGTAGAGGTTCCAGCGGCTCGCGCCGCCGACGAGTAGACCATGCCCCGTCGAAAGCCGCTCCTCGATGGATCGCGCCGTCGACAGCCGCTTGGCGACCATCATCTTGCCTTCCGGCTTGTCCCACCAGCGAAATGCAGGGATGTTCTCGTTATTGCCAAACATGATGCCTGCCTGACTCGCTGCGGTCTGCGACGACAGGTCCGGCTCCCAGCCGCGGAGCCGGTGCGATCCCGACTCCAGCCAGCGTTGAACGGTCGGCATGTGACCATCGGATATCGCTTTGCGCAGGATGGGTTCGGCAAGCCCATCGAGTTGGATAAACACGACGCCTGGGACGGCCGACCGTTCGCCCGTGGTCATCGAGCGACGAATCTGAGACGTGACGAAGCGATCGTACATCCGGGAGTCATCGAGGCCGAAGAGCACGCTAACGACCGTGTTGGCGACGGTCAACAGAATGGCGACGGCGAGTGCCGTCTCGAAATCCTCCAGGGCAACCGCGTCGGAATCGATGAGATTGACCAACCAAGCCGTGAGGCCGACCATCCCGCCAGTCACGAAGAATGCCAGGACGGGAAACAGCGCGGGGTGAAGCCGCGCGGCCGTCTGATGCAGCAGTGGCAAGAGCACCGCGCCAACGGCGAGCCCGATCAACGCCATCGCGACCGCTGCCACGATGCCGGACAGAACGAAGCCGGATAGCAGCCAGGCCAGCACCCAGAGGGTCAGTCCATCAACGATCGCCACACCAATCGTCCACTTGATGGTGCGAAGCACGTCGATCCTCTGTTCGGTCAGCGCGCCGTTCGGGCAGTCCGGTAGATGATCGGCGGGCGCAATGATAGCGAATGCGCTCGCCAGTCGGCCGAGTTCCGCCCCGGTCTGCCGTCGAATCAGTACGATTGGGGCATGGACGTGAAGACGATGCGACCCCCCGGTGATGCCTCAACAGACGACGAGGCAACCGAGATCACCTGGCTCGGGCATTCAACGGTGCTGATCCGGACGGGCGACACCTGGATCCTGACCGATCCGGTCCTGCGCGGCCGGATGGCGCACCTGCGCCGCCGATTGCGGCTACTGCCGGAGGACTGGCCGGCGCGGGTAGACGCCATCCTGATCTCGCACCTGCACCTGGACCATTGCGACCTGCCGACGCTACGCCGGCTCGGCCGCGATATCCCCATCGTCGCGCCGTCTGGCGCCGGGGGCTGGCTGCAACGGCGAGGCTTCCGGCAGGTCGAGGAGCTCGAAGTCGGCGCTCGCCGCGAGATCGAGCAGGTGACGATCGCCGCCGTCCCGGCAGACCACTCGGGGCATCGCGTTCCCTTCGGGCCGACCGCCGCGGCGGTCGGCTACCTCATCGAGGGTCATCACACGACCTACTTCGCAGGCGACACGGACATCTTCGAGGGCATGGCCACGCTCCCGCCGTCCATCGACGTGGGCCTGATCCCGGTCTGGGGCTGGGGG
>DAOKZM010000001.1:21689-27764 GCA_035325665.1 Thermomicrobiales bacterium
GCGGCGCCTGCGCGAGCGCAAGCGACGACCGGACAAGCCGCTCGCCGTGATGTATCCACAGTCGGGCCGCGACGGGCTCGAGTCCGCACGGCGCGACCTCGCCCTCGGCGACCCGGAACGCGTGGCGCTGCTCGATCCGGCGAGGCCCGTCGTGCTGGTCCGGCGCCGGGGCATGGCCACGCTCGCGCCGTCCATCGACGTGGCCCTGATCCCGGTCTGGGGCTGGGGGCGCTCGCTCGGTCCAGGCCACCTCGAACCCCGCAGCGCGGCGGAGGCGCTCCGCATCATTCGCCCGCGCCTGGCCATCCCGATCCACTGGGGCACCTTCCACCCGATCGGCACGGGGATCCGCGACCGGCGGTGCCTGGGGGATCGGCCGCACCGGTTCGCGGAGATGGCCAGCGAGACCGCGCCGGACGTGGAGGTGCGCATTCTCCCGCCGGGCGGCCAGGTCGTAATCACCTGATCGGCTACGGCTGCGGCAGCGAAGCCTGTTCCTCGGCGGCGGTTCGCGCGGCGGAGGCATGACGCCAGCGACGGTACGGCTGCTGGAGCTGAACGACGGTCCAGACGACGAAGAAGACCCCCGTCGCCACCAGAACGATCGCCGCTCCGGAGGCCACGTTCCAGTAGTAGGACAGGTAGAGGCCGCTGATTCCGGAGAGGACGCCGATGCCGGCCGAGAGCGCCAGCATCGCCGGCAGCCGATCGGCGACGAGGCGGGCGGTCGCGGCCGGCGTGATCAGCATCGCCAGGACGAGGATATTGCCGACCGTCTGGAGCGCGGTGACGATCGCCAGCGCCAGCAGGATCAGGAACAGCTGATCGTAGCGCCAGAGGTGGACGCCGAGCGACGCCGCCAGCGTGCGGTCGAACGTGATCAGCACCATCTCGCGCCGGAAGACGACCAGCGCGCCCAGCACGACCGCGGCGATGCCCGCCGTCAGGAGCAGGTCGTTCCGGCCGACGCCGAGGATGTTGCCGAGCAGGAACGAAGTCAGGTCGCGGGAGTAGGAGCTGGTCGAGCTGATCAGAGCGATGCCGAGGGCGAATGCGCCAGCGAACATCACGCCGATGGCGGTGTCCTCGTGAAGCCGCTCCGACTGGCTGAGGACGCCGATGCCGAGCGAGACGACCACCGCGGCAACCAGCGCGCCGACGAAGATGCTCGACCCGAGCAGGAAGGCGATGACGATACCAGGGAAGACGGCGTGGGCGAAGGCGTCGCCGACGAAGGCCATCCCGCGCAGGACGACGAACGTCCCGACGACGCCGCAGACCAGTCCGACGATGACGATCGCCAGGAAGGCGTGCTGCATGAAGATGAGCCGCCACGGCTCGGCGAGCCAGTCGTAGATGCCGAAGCTACTCATGGAGGTGGGCGTCCTGACCGTGGATGTGCAGACGCGAGATGTCGCCGAAGGCGACGGCGATCGTCAGCGGAGTCAGCGCCTCGGCGGGGGGGGCGGTCCCGCCGACCCCCGTTCTGAGCACGAGGAGACGGTCGCTGGTGTCGCGCGCGCAGTCCATATTGTGCGTCGCCATGACGACGCACTTTCCCTCGGCACGCAACGACATGATGACCTCCTCGAACAGCGCCTCGGTCGGCGCGTCGACGCCGGTGAACGGCTCGTCGAGCAGGTACATCGCCGCCGGGCGGATCAGGGCGCGGGCGAGAACGACGCGCTGCTGCTGGCCGCCCGAGAGCCGGCCGATCTGGGTATCAGCGTGGTGGCGCATGCCGACGACATCCAGCGCCCGAAGCGCGGCGTCAGTGCTCTCGCGCCGCAGCGGCCGCCAGCGGCTCGTCTCCCGGTAGGAGCCCATCAGGACCAGATCGAGGACGCTGGCTGGCAGCGACCAGTCCAGCCGATCGCGCTGGGGGACGTAGATGATCTGCTGGCGCGGGTGCGGGCCGAGCGCGGGCGAGAAGGTCACCGTCCCGCGGTCCGGCCTGACGTGGCCAGCGATGGTCTTCAGCAGGGTGCTCTTGCCAGCGCCGTTCGGCCCAACGAAGGCGATCACCTCACCGGCGTGCAGCGAGAGCGACACGTCGTCCAGCGCGATCCGGTCGCCGTAGGCGACGGAGATGTGCTCGAGCTCGACCAGCGGCTGTGTCGTCATCGCAACGCCTCGACGATCCGGGCCGTGTCTGTTCGCATCATGCCGATGTAGGTGTCGGCGCCGCTGCCGGCCGGGCCGAGCGAGTCGCCGTACAGATCGCTGACGACCTGGACCCCGGCGTCCTCGGCAATGCGCTTCGCCAGGGACGGGTTGAGCGCGGCCTCGGTGAAGATCGCCCTGACCTCCTCCGCCTTGATCAGCTCGATCAGCGCCGCGGTATCGCGCGCCGACGGCTGCGCCTGCGCGTCGAGGCTGGGGACGATCGTCCCAACCAACGTCAGCCCGTAGGCATGGACATAGTAGCCAAAGGCGTCGTGGTTCGTCACCAGCTTGCGCTGTGCTTCGGGAACGGTCGCGACCTGCTCGCGAATCCAGGCGTCGAGGTCGTCCAGCTCTGACTGATAGCGCTCGGTATTGGCGCGGTAGGTGTCGGCGCCATCGGGGTCGGCCGCGATGAGCGCGTCGCGGATGTTGTTGGCCATCACCTTCGCGTTGGCGACGTCGAACCAGACGTGCGGGTCCTCACCCTCGTGGCTGTGGCCGTCGGCATCCGCCGCGTGCTCCTCACCCTCGATCGTCGTCACGCCGTCGGTGACGACCGCGACGTGGGCCTTCGTCCCCGACTCCCTGACCATGTCCGAGATCCAGGTGTCCAGACCCATGCCGTGCTCGAGGACGACGCGCGCCTCGGCAACGGCGCCGACCTCACGCGGCGTCGGCTCGTAGGAGTGCGGGTCGGCGTTCGCCGGCACAAGGCTGCGAATCGCGACGCGGTCGCCCCCAACGTTGCGGGCCATATCAGCGATAATCGTGGTTGTAGCGACGACCGGCAGGCCGTCGGTGTCCGCCGCGTCTTCCTTGCCGCACGCGCCGAGCACCAACGCCCCCAGCAACGCAACCACCGCCAGCGCGACTCCGGTCGCGCGCCAGCGTGTCATCTCCAGTCGATTCTCCAACGCTAATGCTTTCTGCTTCTTATTGAGACTTGGTATCAATACCGACTCAGATCATACCGCGACGGCGGTCGAAGTCAACCTGGTCAGCCGGTATCAGGTAGGATCGTGGCTGGATGGGGGGAGGGGCGACGATGCGACGCTATGGCTACCGTTGCGGCTCGTGCGGCGAGGAGTTCGACGTCGAGCGGCCGGTCAGCGAGGCGGGCGAGGCAAGCGACCGCCCGTTCTGCGGCCAGACGGCGCAGCGCGTCTTCCACTCGCCAAAATTCCTGTTCAAGGGCGACCCGACCGAGAACCGTCCCATCTGGCACAACCACGGGGCATTCGGCCATGCGCACCCGCCACGCCGGGGGTATCACCCTCCGGGGGTCGAGGACGAGTGACGGCGGGACGCAGAATGACGAAGGGGATCGGATGACGACCAACGGCAAGCTGAGCGCGGCGGAGCGCGAGTTCCTGACGGGGCCGCGCTTCGCGGTGCTGGCGACGATCGGCGACGACGGGACGCCGCAGCAGACGGTGATGTGGTACGAGCTGCGCGGTGACCGGATCATGATGAACACGACCGCCAGCCGGGTAAAGAACGCCAACGTCCGGCGCGACCCGCGCGTGTCGATCTGCGTCGAGGACGGCTACACTTACGTCACCCTCCGCGGATCGGTCTCCGAGATCATTGAGGACCGCGAGACGGCGGTGAACGACATCATCTCGCTGGCCCTGCGCTATCACCCGGGCACGTCGGCCGAGGACCACACCATGTACGCCCAGATGGAGCGCCAGACGCTCCTGATCGACATCGACAAGGTCATCTCGCACGGTCTGGAGGGGTAGCAGCCTCCGCCGTCCCGTCGAGGACGGCCAGCGGGAACGACGCCAGCAGCGAGGCGAGCGGCAGGCAGCCGCTCGCCTCGCGCGTCGCGCTGGTCAGCACGTCGCGCCAGCGCGCCGGGGCATCCTCCGGCAGCAGCACGCGCGTGTCGGCCCAGGCGACCTCGCCAACGGGTGGCGCTTCACCGGCAAGGCCGGCCGCGCGGGCGAGCGTGGCGACGAGGCGCGGGACGATCGTCACCGACCACGCATCACCATGCTGCCGGGCGAAGGCGATGACGTGGTCGCGCCGCGACCCCGCGACCTCCAGCGGCAGATACGCGCCGTTGTCGAATAGCTCGCGCTGCTCCCGACGGTAGCTCGCCAGCCGCCGGGTGACGAACAGCTTGACCGTGCCGTCGCGCCATTCCGCGAGTGACGCCGTCGGATTGGTCGAGCCCAGGCGATCCAGAAGCTCAACGCGGCGGGCGAAATCGACCGGGCGGCGGGTATCGGGATCGACAAGACTGAGATCCCACAGCTCGCTGCCCTGGTAGAAGTCCGGCACGCCCGGCGCGGTCGCCTTGAGCGTCAGCTGGGTGAGCGCGTTCAGCGCGCCGTACCAGGCGACCTGACGCTGGAACGGCGCGAAGTCGTCGAGGAAGGCGCGGTTGTCCGGAGCCAGAATCGCGTCGACGAATCCGGCGACGGCCTCCTCCCAGTTAGCGTTCGAGTCGATCCAGTTGGTGTGCTGCTTGGCCTCTCGGCCCGCCTTTTCCAGATAGCGCTTCAGCCGGTCGGGAAACTCGGCGAGGCCAGCGTCGTCGAGCGGCCAGGAGCCAACGAGGGTCTGGTAGATCAGGTACTCGGTATTACCGTCCGGCGCGAGCGCGCCATCGATGTCGCGGCGGTGCGGAGCGTTCGCCCGTCGCCAGCGGTCGACGTGACCGGACCAGTCGTCGGCCAACTCGGAGATCACCGCAATCCGCGCTCGGACGTCCTCGCTGCGCTTGGTGTCGTGGGTCGAGGTGGCATTCATCGTCGCCGGCCAGCGCTCGGCGCGGTCGGCCATCGCGGCATGGAAGGCGTCGGCGTCGATGCCGACGACCTCCGGCTCGCCGCCGACGTCGTTGAGCGCGATCAGCCGGTTGTAGATGTAGAGCGCGGTATCCTCGTACCCCTTGGCCATCACCGGCCCGGTGAACTGCTGGAGCCGCATGACGAAGGGAATGCGCTCGTCCTCCTGCCCGGCCTCCAGGTAGCCGGCCGGCTCCAGCAGCAGGACACGGCGGATGAAGCGCAGCGGCCGGCGCAGCTCGGGGCGATGCTGGATAGCGGCGTCGATGGCCTGCTCGACGATGACGCGGTCCACATCGCGGACGCCGGCTGGAGTGGTGTAGGTCCGGTAGACCGGAAAGCGGGCGATCAGCTCGGTCAGCGCCTGGCCCACCTCGCGCTGGCCGAGGTCGCGCCCGTAGCGGTCCCAGGCAGTCAGCCGGTCGAGCCAGACGACGAGGGCGCGAACGTCGCCGGAGAAGAGATCGGCCATCACCCGGCGCTTCTGCTGGTAGACGATCTCGGCCAGGCTGTCGTCGATGCCGCTGACGCGCCGGTAGATGGCGTCCAGCTTCGGCTCGGCGTCACGATCGACAAACAGGGCGGTGACGAGGTTGAGGAAGTCGTAGCCGGTCGTGCCAGCGACGGGCCATGCGTCCGGCAGGTCCTCACCGGGCGCGAGGATCTTCTCGACCACGACGTAGTAGTCGGCGTCCGCGCCGCCCCGCTCGGCGCGGGCTGCGAGCATCAGCGTCTGGAGCCGCTCGAGGTACTGGCCGGGATCGTGAAGTCCGTCGATGTGGTCGACGCGCAGCGCAGTGACCTGGCCGGCTCGCTCCATCGCGGCGAGCCGCGCGTGACGGGCGGCGAACACCTCGGGATCCTCGACGCGCATCGAGACGAGGTCGGCGATGTCGAAGAAGCGCCGGTAGTTGATCTCGGTGCTGGCCACGCGCCAGTAGGCCAGCCGGTAGGCCTGGTCAGACAGGATGCGGTCGAGGGTATCGAAGCTGGCGGGGTCGCCGGCCTGGCCATTCACCAGCGCGAGGTTCTCGTCGAGGAAGGCGCGGACGACGTCGTTGGTCGAGGCGAGCTGCCAGAGCTGCTGCTTGAGCCGGCCGGTCTCCTCGCG
>DAOKZM010000001.1:27795-32238 GCA_035325665.1 Thermomicrobiales bacterium
CCCCCTTCTCGGTGACCATCTGGTGGTAGGTCTGCCGGTAGGTCTTGGGGTCGAGTGGCATCCGGTTGTCGTAGTAGGCGACGGTCAGGCCGCGCTCGTCGGCCTCGATCTTCAGATCCTGTGCTTCGAGGACGACGCCGTAGTGATTGCCGAGGATCGGCAGGAGGACCTTGCGGTCGAGCGGCATGCCGCTGGAGCTCTCAAACCATGCGATATCGAAGAACTCGGCGTACTCGGAGCTCTGGCCATTCTCTAGGACACTCCACCACCATTCGTTCTCCGGGCTGGCGGCCATGTGGTTGGGGACGATGTCGAGCAGGATGCCCAGGCCGTGGGCGGCGACCGCCTCGGTGAGCCGGGCAAAGCTCTCCTCGCCGCCGAGCTCGGGGTTGAGCGCTGTCGCGTCGGTCACGTCGTAGCCGTGCTGGCTGCCCGACCGCGCCTGCAGGATCGGCGACAGGTAGAGGGGCGATATGCCGAGGCGGGGCAGAAATGGAACGAGCGCGGCCGGGGCGTCGAAGCCGAACGTGGGCGTGAGCTGCAGCCGGTAGGTGGCGGTCGGTCGCATCGCGGCGGTCGCGTCCTCTCTGGTGTCCCTTCAGGCCGCGCCAGCGCGCGCCAGCACAATGGCTGAGCGCGGCGGCAGGTCGAGCCGCGCGGCATCCGGGGCGATGAGCCGCTCCGGCGGCTCGCCAGCCGTGGCCAGCAGCGATCGCCAGTCGCCCGGCGGCAGCGGCAGCACCGGCGAGCGCGGCTCCCGAGAGAGGTTATAGACCATCGCGACCTCGTCACCCTCGGTCCAGCGCCGGACGAGCAGGACATCGCCGTCGAGCTCGGTCACCTCCTGGCGATGCTTGTCCAGGCGCGCCAGCGCCGGCCGCTCGCGCCGCAGGCGGATGAGCGCGCCATAGAGCTCCAGCATCTCACGATGCTCGCCGTGCTCGCGGAGGGAATGGTCGAGCTTCGAGCGCTCGAACGTCGCCGGGTCCTGCGGGTCGGGGACGTCAGGGCGCCAGTCGAAGCGGCTGAACTCAGCGCGCCGGCCCTGCGAGACCGCCTCGGCGAGGGCCGGGTCGGTGTGGCTGGTGAAGTACTGAAACGGGGCATTCTCGGCATGCTCCTCGCCCATGAAGATCAGCGGGAGGTACGGGGAGAGCAGGTAGACGGCGGCCGCCAGGTGGGCAGAGTCGCGGTCGACGATGTGGGCGAGGCGTTCGCCGGTCGCGCGGTTGCCAACCTGGTCGTGGTTCTGGGAGCAGACGACAAACTGCCGCGCCGCCGCCTGGTCAGGCGAGCTACCGTAGGTCTTATGCCGGTATTCGGAGTAGACACCGTCGAAGACGAATACCTGACGGATCGCCTTGGCGAGCTGGCCGGCGCTGCCGAACTGCGAGTAGTAGCCGCCGCGCTCGCCGGTCAGCAGCGCATGGAGGGCGTGGTGGAGGTCGTCGCCCCATTGGGCGTCGAGGCCGTGACCGTTGCGCTCGGCCGGGACGACGTAGCGCACGTCGTTGGCGTCGCTCTCGGCGATCGTCCAGATGTGTCGCCCCTGCCGCGTCGCCTCATCGCGCACGGCCGTGCTGAGCTGGCGCAGGAAGTGGATGGCCGACTCGTCGATGATGCGGTCGGTGGCGTCGAGGCGGAAGCCATCGATGTGGTACTCGCGCACCCAGTAGAGCGCGTTCTCGACGAAGAACCGCCGGACCTCGTCGCTCCAGGGACCATCCATGTTGACCGCGTCGCCCCACGGGGTGTGGTACCGGTCGGTGAAGTAGTACCCGTACTTTTCGAGGTAGTTCCCCTCCGGCCCGAGATGGTTGTAGACGACGTCCAGGAGGACGGCGAGACCCTGGGCGTGGCAGGCATCGACCAGCCGCCGCAGTCCGTCTGGACCGCCGTAGGATGACTGCGGGGCATAGAGGTCAACCCCATCGTAGCCCCAATTGCGCTCGCCAGGGAACTGCGCGACCGGCAACAGCTCAACTGCGGTCACGCCAAGGTCACGAAGGTAGGGCAAGTGAGGGACAACGCCGTCGAACGTACCGGCCGCCGAGAACGTCCCGACGTGCAGTTCGTAGATGACGAGATCCTCCTGGGCGACGCCGCGCCAACCGTCGTCGGCCCAATCGAACGACGGGTCGACGACCGCCGACGGGCCGTGGACCCCATCGGGCTGGGATCGCGACGCCGGGTCGGGCCATTCATCGTCGCCGTCGAGCCGGTACGTGTAGCGGGCGCCGGGCGTCACACCGTCGACGGACGCGCTGAAGTAGCCACGCTGCCCTGGCTCCAACGCGACGGAGCGCGGGCGTTCGCCGTGCAGATGGATCTCGACGTTGCGCGCCCGCGGCGCCCAGACGGTAAAGCGGGCGCGTCCGTCACCCAACCAGATAGCGCCGAGCTCCGGCACCGCCATCTCTCCCCCAAACGTCCGCTTCGAGCGCCCTGCACACATCATTGCACGCCGCGTGCCGCCTCGCGGCGCTGGCCACGGCGCGGTGGTGGGTTGGCGCGATCTAGCGAACGTCGTCCTTCTTGAACAGGACGACCCCGAGTGGCGGGACGGTCACGACGATCGAGTGCTGCCGGCCATGCCAGGGGACGATCGTCGCCTCGACCCCGCCGAGGTTGCCCTGCCCGCTGCCCCAGTACTCGTGGGCATCGCTGTTGAGCAGCTCGCGGTAGTAGCCAGCGTCGGGCACGCCGATCCGGTAGGAGTGGCGCGGGACGGGGGTGAGGTTGCAGATGACGATGATCGACTCGCGACGGTCGCGGGCGTGGCGCACGTACGAGATGACACTGTTCTCATTGTCGTTGGCGTCGAGCCACTCGTGGCCGGCCGGGTCGAAATCGAGCTCGTGCAGGGCCGGCTCGGTACGATAGGCGCGGTTGAGCGCGGTCAGCCACCGCGCGACGCCGACGTGCGCCTCAGCGTCGAGCAGATGCCAGTCGAGGCTGGCATCGTGGTCCCACTCCTCGCGTTGGGCGAACTCCGCTCCCATGAAGAGCAGCTTCTTGGCCGGCTGGGTGAACATGTAACCGTAGAGCGTCCGAAGGTTGGCGAACTTCTGCCAGTCGTCGCCGGACATCTTGGCCAGCAGGCTGCCCTTGAGGTGGACGACCTCGTCGTGGGAGAGGGGCAGCACGAAGTTCTCGGTGAAGGCGTACAGGCCGCGGAACGTCAGGTAGTTCTGGTGGTAGCGGCGGTGGATCGGGTCCTTCTCGAAGTAGGCCAGCGTGTCGTGCATCCAGCCCATGTCCCACTTCATCCCGAACCCCAGCCCACCGACGTAGGTCGGCCGCGAGACCATCGGCCAGGCGGTGGACTCCTCGGCGATCGTCTGGACATCGGGATACGCCCCGTACACGGCGGTATTGAGCTGGCGCAGGAAGTCGATCGCATCCAGGTTCTCGCGGCCACCGAAGCGGTTGGGGACCCACTCGCCCTCCTTGCGCGAGTAGTCGAGGTAGAGCATCGAGGCGACGGCGTCCACGCGCAGGCCGTCGACGTGGTACTGGTCGAGCCAGTACATTGCGCTGGAGAGCAGGAACGAGCGCACCTCGGGCCGGCCGTAGTTGAAGATCGCCGTGTTCCAGTCGGGATGGTAGCCCTGCCGCGGGTCGGCGTGCTCGTAGAGGTGGGTGCCGTCGAAGTTGTACAGCCCGATCTCGTCGGTCGGGAAGTGCGAGGGGACCCAGTCCAGAATAACGCCGATGCCGCGTTGGTGGAGGTGATCGACGAAGTACTTGAAATCCTGCGGCGTGCCGAAGCGGCTGGTCGGGGCGAAGAAGCCGGTCGTCTGGTAGCCCCACGAGCCGGAGAACGGATGCTCCATGATCGGTAGCAACTCGACGTGGGTGAAGCCGGTCGTCTCCATATGGTCGGCCAGCTTCGGAGCCATCTCACGGTAGGAGAGCGGCCGGTTGCCCTCCTCCGGCGCCCGCATCCAGGAGCCAAGGTGCATCTCGTAGATCGAGATCGGCGCGTCGGCGGCGTTGCGCCGCCCACGCTCGGTCATCCATTCGCCGTCGCCCCAGTCGTAGTCGAGGTCCCAGACGATCGAACCAGTCTTCGGCGGCGTCTCGGCGTGGACGGCGAACGGGTCGGCCTTCTGGACGACGTAGCCGTGCAGCCGCGACCAGATCTGGTACTTGTAGATCGCGCCCTGGCCAACTCCGGGGACGAACCCCTCCCAGATACCGGAGACTCCCTCGCTCTGGAGCGGCGTCTCTTCCGGGTCCCAGCCGTTGAAGTCGCCGACGACGGCGACGCGCTCGGCGTTCGGCGCCCAGACGGCGAAGTACGCGCCATCGACGCCATCGACCGTGGCGAGGTGCGAGCCAAGCTTCTCGTACAGCCGGTGATGGGTGCCCTCGTTGAACAGGAAGACGTCGTCGCCGGTGAACAGGAATGACGGGCGCACATCGTCGCCCTTCCGCATC
>DAOKZM010000001.1:32248-32690 GCA_035325665.1 Thermomicrobiales bacterium
CTGCTAGTGCTCTTCGATGCGCCAGGCGCGGCCCGGCGCCGCGCCATATCAGGCACGGTCGCTGCAAGATGGTTGCCAGTGGCGGCGCCCGCCATCCGTTGCTGGCCCTGCTCCTGCACGAACAAATGGTAGCGCCAGTGGCGAGCGCGATACATTGATCATCTATACTATAGATGATCCACCACACCGGACGGCGACCCGCGCGGCAACGGGAAGGACACCATGCGCACCGCCGAACCACCAGCAACGAAGGCGGAGGAAGCGCCGGCCGCGGCGCGGCGCCGCTGGTCGCCACGCGCGGCACTGAACCAGACCTTCCGGGCGCTGCGCAACCGCAACTACCGCCTGTTCTGGATGGGCCAGGTCGTCTCGACGATCGGGACTTGGATGCAGCGCATCGCGCTGGCCTGGCTGGTCCTCGACCTGACGGACTCCCCGCTGG
>DAOKZM010000002.1:0-10408 GCA_035325665.1 Thermomicrobiales bacterium
GACGACGCCGACGCACATGAACAGTGCGCTGGTGACCAGGCCGTGCGAGAGCATGACGATCATCGCGCCGTACATGCCCTGCATCGTGAATGAGAAGATGCCGAGCGTGACGAAGCCCATGTGGCTGACCGAGGAGTAGGCGATCAGCTTCTTCATATCCGGCTGCGGCAGCGCCACCAGCGCGCCGTAGATGATCGCGATGACCGAGAGAACCATGATCCACGGCGCCCAGTCGCGGGCGGCGTCCTCGAAGAGCGACAGGTTGAAGCGGATCAGTCCGTACCCGCCGATCTTCAGCAGCACGCCGGCCAGCAGGACCGAGCCAGCCGTCGGCGCCTCGACGTGGGCGTCCGGGAGCCAGGTGTGGAACGGCCACATCGGGACCTTGATTGCGAAGGCGATGAAGAACGCTGCGAAGGTCCACATCTGGAAGTTGTGGCCGTAGTTCCCCTCGGCCAGTTGGAGGATGTTCAGCGTCCGGATGCCGGTCTGTTCGAAGTAGGCCTGGTAGGTGGCGACGATGCCCACCAGCATCAGCAGCGAGCCGGCCAGCGTGTACAGGAAGAACTTGATCGCGGCATAGACCCGGTTCGCGCTGCCCCAGACGCCGATCAACAGCGCCATCGGGATCAGCGAGAGCTCGAAGAAGATGTAGAACAGGAACAGGTCGAGCGCGACGAAGACGCCGATCATGCCCATCTCGAGCAGCAGCAGCGCGATGAAGTACTCACGCACCCGCGTCTGAACTGGGCCGAACGACCAGATGACCGCGATCATGCTCAGCAGCGTCGTCAGGACGACTAGCAGGACCGAGATACCGTCGACGCCCATGTCGTAGTTGATGCCGACGCTCGGCAGCCAGGTCATGTGCTCGGTCATCTGCATGCCCGACTCGTTCGAGTCGAAGCTGGCGAGCATGACGAGCGACGCGACGAACGACGCGACCGACGCCCACAGCGCGATCTGCCGCGTCGTGTTGGGCGACGCGTTGGCCCAGAAGAAGATCACGAGCGCGCCGAGCAGTGGCAGGTACGTGATCAGGCTAAGGATTGGGAAGTCATTCACGGGTTGTCGCCCCCTCCACCCGAGCTGCCTGCGGGAACGCGATGGTCGGTGTCACGTCCGGCATCTCCCGTTCCGATTCGATCGTTCCCACGATATCCATCCTCGTCATGAGAACAGGTTGCTGACGAAGACGAAGTACGCGCCCACGATGACCACCGCGCCGAGGGCAATCGCCAGGGCGTAGTTGGCGACGAAGCCGGTCTGGACCCGCCGCAAGCGGCTGGAGGTGAACCCGACGATCCCGGCGACGCCATTGACCGTGCCATCGATGATCCCGTCGTCGACGACACGCCAGAGGAAGACCGAGAACATGTAGAGCGGGTGGACGATGAATGTTTCGTATACCTCGTCGAACAGCCACTTGCGCGAGACGAACGTGTACAGCCCACCCAGCCGCGCCGCCCATGTGCTCGGGTCGAAGACCGACGAGCGCTTGATGTAAGCCATATAGGCGATCCAGAGGCCGGCGAGCGCGATCAGCGTCGAGATGGCGCCGAGCGTCAGCGTCGTTGCCAGCGAGACGTGGTGCCCGGTCGCGCCCTCGACGGCATTGAGCGAGGCGATCATCGCCGCCTCGGCGCCGCCGACCGTGAAGTTCGGCTCAAGGAAGTCGTGGATCCAGCCGTTCTCCGGCGGGAAGCCGATGAACCCGATCAGCGCCGCCGGGATCGCTAGCAGGATTAGCGGGATCGTCATCACCCGCGGCGACTCGTGCGGGCGGACGACTTGCGGGTCGAACCGCTCCTTGCCGTGGAAGGTCAAGAAGACAACCCGGAACATGTAGAGCGAGGTGAAGAACGCAACGATCAGGCCGATGATCATGATCACGTATGAGTGGTCGAGCCAGGCGCCGACGATGATCTCGTCCTTGCTCCAGAACCCGGACATCGGGATCAGACCGGCATTCGCCGCCGCGGCGATCAGGAACGTCCAGTAGGTGATCGGCATGTACTTCTTCAGGCCGCCCATCCGCCGCATGTCCTGCTCCTCGTGCATTCCGTGGATGACCGAGCCGGAGCCGAGGAACAGCAGGCCCTTGAAGAAGGCGTGGGTGACCAGGTGGAAGATGGCCGGCGCCCAGGCGCCGACGCCCAGAGCGAAGGCCATGTAGCCGAGCTGCGAGACGGTCGAGTAGGCAATCACGCGCTTGATGTCGAACTGCGTCACCGCGATCGTGCCGGCGATGAATGCCGTCACTGCGCCGATGATGGCGATCAGCAGCCGCGCGTCGTCGGTCGCGACGTAGATCGGGAACGAGCGGGCGACCATGTAGATGCCGGCCGTGACCATCGTCGCGGCATGGATCAGGGCCGAGACCGGGGTCGGGCCCTCCATCGCGTCTGGGAGCCAGACGAAGAGCGGAAGCTGCGCCGACTTACCGGTCGCGCCGATGAAGAGCAGGATGCCGATCAGCGTGATCGTCGAGCCGGCCAGCGAGCCGACCTGGGCGAACACCTCGCTGAAGACGATCGAGCCGGTCTTGACGAAGATGAGCATCACGCCGATGCCGAAGCCGACGTCGCCGACGCGGTTGACGATGAATGCCTTCTTGGCCGCCTGGGTGGCCGACGTGCGCTTGAAGTAGTAGCCGATCAGCAGGTACGAGCAGAGGCCGACGCCCTCCCAGAAGAAGAAGAGCAGCAGGTAGTTGTCGGCCAGGACCAGCATCAGCATCGAGAAGACGAACAGCGGCAGATAGGAGAAGAAGCGGTAGAAGCCGGTGTCGCCGGCCATGTAGCCGTTGGAGTAGACGTGGACCAGCGCGCTGACCGTCGTGACGACCATCAGCATCACCGCCGCCAGGTGGTCGACGTAGAGCGTCACCGGCACCTGAAAGTCGCCGGCGGGGATCCAGGTGTAGAGGTGCTGGGACAGCGGCTCGTCCGAGCCGAGCTGGTCGATGAAGACGAGCAGGCTGACGACCCACGAGCCGATGACCGCGATCGTCGCGATCGGTCCCGCCAGGTCGCGGAGATACCAGCGCCCGAACAGGAAGTTGACCACCGCCGCCACCAGGGGCAGCAACGGGATCAAGAAGAGCAGATCCTTCATCGACTGGCTCTCTCCCCTACGAGGGACAGCTCCCTGCTGCCCCGATCCTGGCGCCCCCGCGCGCCAGACGATCCCCGCATGCGCGCCACGCTAGCCGCGCAGCTCGCGCACCTCACCGACGTCGACCGTATCCGCCCGGCGCGAGAGCGCCATGACGATACCGAGCCCGAGCACGGCCTCGGCCGCCGCGACCGCGATGACGAATAGCGCGAACGTCTGACCGATCATCGAGTCCTGTTCCCAGGCGAAGCCGACGAACGAGACGTTGACCGCGTTGACCATCAGCTCGACGCTCATGAAGATCACCAGCACGTTGCGCCGGGTCAGCACGCCCATCGTCCCGATGATGAACAGCGCCGCGCTCAGTAGCAGGAAGTGGTTGGCGGTGATCTCGTTCATCAGCTGTTCTCCTCACTGCCGATCCCGACGCCGGTCGGGAACTCGCTCATCGCGCTGCGCGCCCTGGCCGTGTCGGGCGGAACGACGTCGCCGCCGGCCCAGGCCGGATGCTCGGTGTAGGCGTCGGCGGATGTGACCATGACCAGCCCGTCGCGCATGTCTTCGCGATTGATGACCCACGTGGCCGGCGCGCCGGACGGCAGGGCGACGATGTCCGCCCCGCGCGGGTGGCCGAGCGAGATCGTCCCGGTCGTGCGGGCAATCGGCCGGGCGCCCATCTCGTCGGGCCGAGCCATCACCAGCGCGCCAATCGTGCCGACCAGCAGCACGACCGCGACGACCTGGACCGGCAGGACGTAGCCCGAGTAGAGGAACTGACCAAGGACTTGCACGTTTCCACCGGCCGCGGCGACGGTCTCCTCGTTCCACGGTCCCGGTTGACCAACGACCGTGCGGGTCAGAATCGCCGCGGCGACCTCGCCGAGCATGATCAGCCCGATGGCCAGCGCGGTGATTCGCTGCAGTGGCGCCCCGCTACGGAAATCGGGCAGGTCGTCCATATCGACGAGCATGATGACGAACAGGACAAGGACGAGGATGGCGCCGGTGTAGACGATGACCTGAGCCGCTGCCAGGAACTCGGCGCGCAGCATGACGAAGATGCCGGCCAGGTTGATGAACGTCACGACCAGTGCGACGGCGCTATGCACCGGGTTGCGCGACACGACCACCCCGATGCCGGCGATGACCGCGATCACCGCCAGGATGTCGAATACGAGCACCTCAGCCGACATCAGACCTCCACCCCCGTGTGTCCCTGAGCCGTGTCACGCGTCCCCCTAGAGCTGGTTGTTGAAGGCGAGCCGAACGAACCCGGTGATGACGATATTCAGCAGCGCCAGCGGCAGCAGCACCTTCCAGGCGATCCCCATCAGCTGATCGTAGCGGAAGCGCGGTAGCGTGGTTCGCAGCCAGATGTAGAAGAACAGGAAAATGATCGCCTTGAGGATCAGCCACCAGAAACCGTCGGCGATCGGCCCGTCGGTCCCGCCGAGGAACAGCGTCGCGGCGAACAGCGAGATAACGATCATGCTGATGTACTCGGCCAGGAAGTAGAAGGAGAAGCGGAAGCCGGAGTACTCGGTGTGGAAGCCGGAGATCAGCTCGGTCTCGGCCTCCGGCAGGTCGAACGGCAGGCGGTTCGTCTCGGCGACGGCGGCGATCAGGAAGATGACGAAGGCCAGTGGCTGGTAGAAGATGAACCAGTTGGGGATGCGCAGCCCGGTGCCGAACAGGTCGAGCGTCTCTCTCTGCTGGTTGAGGATATCGACCAGCGAGAGTGAGCCGGCGATGATGAACACCCCGACCAGCGACAGGCCGAGGACGATCTCGTACGAGACGACCTGCGCCGCCGAGCGCAGCGCGCCGAGCAGCGAGTAGCGGTTGGCCGAGGCATAGCCGCCGAGGATGATGCCGTAGACGCCGATCGAGCTGAGGGCCAGGACGTAGAGGACGGCGATGTTGATGTCGGCGGCGTAGAGGTTGATCTCGCGGCCGAAGATCGTCGCCTGATTGCCGAACGGGATCACCAGCCCGGCTAGCGGCGCGGTGACGAACGAGACCAAGGGGGCGATCACGAAGATACGCTTGTCGGCGAACTTCGGGATCAGGTCCTCCTTGCCGATCAGCTTGACCGCGTCGGCGATCGGCTGGAGCAGCCCGAACGGGCCGGTCCGGTTCGGTCCGATGCGGTCCTGCATGTAGGCCATGAGCTTGCGCTCGAGCCACGTCATGTACGCCATGCCGATCAGCAGGACGTTCAGGACGACGAACCCCACCACGAACGAGATCCAGAGCGGTTGGTCGCTCATGTCCGAAACGCTTCCCCCTCTATGCTCCGGCCAGCGCCACCCCATCGGCACTGGTCCCGGCCTCGTGGCCTGCCGCTCCATCCGTGTCGCGCAGTCGAGGCGTTGCCGCCGCGACCTCACACGGAGAGAGCCCCCTTATGCACCCGGCCACGATCCGGTCCCGGAGGCTCCCAGAGTGTACTGCACCTCGGCGTGCCGCACCGAGTGTCGCCGCTTCGCCGCTCGGACGCAAGAGCGTTCCTGGCCCGGCGCGCGGTCTAGCGGTCGACCGAGCCCAGGACGATGTCGATCGTCCCGATCATCGCGACGACGTCGGCCAGCATCGCCCCCTGTGCCATATACGGCAGCACCTGCAGGTTCACGAAGTCCGGCGTCCGCAGCCGCATCCGATAGGGCATGTTCGAGCCGTCCGAGTAGATGTAGTAGCCCAGCTCGCCCTTCGACTGCTCGATGGCCATGTAGACCTCGCCCTTGGGCGCCTCGAAGCCCTTGATCACCCAGACGAAGTGGCGCTGCATGTCCTCGGCGGTGCGCAGGACGGTCGCGTGCGGCGGGATGACGTAGTTGGACTCGTTGAGCATTAGCGGGCCGTCGGTCGGCGCCTGGTCGAGGCACTGGCGGATGATCCGCATCGCCTGGCGCATCTCCTCCATGCGGACGAGGTAGCGGTCGTAGACGTCGCCGCGGGTGCCGATCGGCACTTCGAAGTCGAGCCGGTCGTAGATCAGGTACGGCTGGGCCTTGCGGATGTCGTAGTTGATCCCACTGCCGCGCAGGCAGGCGCCGGTCAGGCCATAGGAGATCGCCGCCTCCGGCTCGATGACGCCGATGCCGCGGGTGCGGGCGATCCAGATCGGGTTCTGGGTCAGGATGTCGGAGTACTCCTGCTGGCGCTCGGGGAAGATCTTGAGGAAGTCCTCGATCATGTCGGTGAGGCCGAGCGGGATCTCGCGGGAGAAGCCGCCGATCTCCATCATGTTCGTCGTCAGCCGCGCGCCGCAGAAGCGCTCGAAGATATCGAGGATCAGCTCGCGCTCGCGGAAGCAGTAGAGGCTCATCGATAGCGCGCCGATGTCGAGGGCGTGGGTGCCGAGCCAGACGAGGTGGCTAGCGATGCGGCTGAGCTCGGCCATGATGACGCGCCAGTACTGGGCGCGCTCCGGCGCGGCGATGCCGCACAGCTTCTCGACGGCCAGGATGTAGCCGAGGTTGTTCAGCGGCGCGGCGACGTAGTCGGTCCGGTCGGTCCAGGGCGTGAACTGCGAGTAGCGCCTGGTCTCGCCGATCTTCTCGACCCCTCGGTGGAGGTAGCCGATGATCGGGTCGGTCGCGACGATCGTCTCGCCATCCAAGGTGACGACGACGCGCAGCACGCCGTGGGTTGACGGGTGCTGTGGGCCCATGTTGAGCACCATCTCGCGCCGGTTATCGCCGATCTGGCGCTCGGACTCGATCTGCATCGTCCCGGTGGTGGAGGTTTCCTGCATCATCTGTCTAGTCGCCCTCCGTCGAGGTCTCGCGAATGCGCGGCGCTCCCGCGAAGCCGGGCTGGACATACTGCTTGTAGCCGCGGATCGGGTAGTCCTTGCGTAGTGGATGGCCCTCGTCCCAGTCCTCGGCCAGCAGCATCCGGCGCAGGTCGGGGTGGCCGGCGGAGACGATGCCGAACATGTCGTAGCACTCGCGCTCGAGCCAGCCGGCCGCGGCGTAGACGGTCGTCAGCGTCGGGCAGGGCTGATCCTCGCGGACGCCCGCCTTCAGCCGCAGCCGCCAGCGACGCGGGATCGAGTAGAGCGTGACGACGACGTCGAAGCGCGGCTCGTCGCGCAGGTTGAGCATGTCCACGGCGGTCAGGTCGGAGAGCATCTGGTACTTCAGGTCCGGCGTATCGCGCAGGAAGGCGCAGATCTCCGGCAGCGACTCGGCGCGAACGCGGACGGTCACCTCGTCCCGAAAGAACGTGATCCCTTCGATCGCATCGCCGAACTGGGCGCGGAGCGCGACGATCGCCGGGTGCAGCGCCTCGTCGAGCGGGCCCCAGTAGCCGCTATGGACCCAAACCGGATCGATCTCCTGGACGCCGGTCTGGTCATGGGCCGGCTCGATGACCGGGGCAAGCTCGGCCGCCACCTGCGTATCGAGCGCCGGGAGCTGGATGGTCTCTTGCGCGTCGGGCGGCGTGCCGGCGTCTGAAGCTGGGTTCTGGGACATCGTCTACTTGCCTCCTCGGCCGTGCCAAGGGCCAATCCCGCGGACGGGAGTACCGTCCGATCAGTCGCGGCGCAGGCCGGTCGTCGGCCGGCGCTCGCTCAGTCCGGTGTTGGTGCTGACGATCGCCGCGTCGGTGCCGGCGATTGCCGCCCGCGCCGCGAACCGGTCGTGTTCGCGCTCGACCTCGGCCGCCCCGACGCCGTGCTTCTTGGCGATCGTGTCGGACTTGATGACCTTGTTCTGCAGCTCAAGGACGCCGTAGTAGAGCCCCTCGGGCAGCGGTGGGCAACCGGGGACGTAGACATCGACCGGGATGACCTGATCGACTCCCTGGACGACGGCGTAGGTATCGAACGGCCCGCCGACGTTGGCGCATGAGCCCATCGAGATGACCCACTTCGGGTCGGCCATCTGGTCGTAGAGGGTGCGGACGACCGGCGCCATCTTCTTGGTCACCGTGCCGGCGATGAACATCAGGTCAGCCTGGCGCGGCGTGGCCCGGTAGAGCATGCCGAAGCGTTCCGACAGGTCGAAGCGCGGCATCGACGCCGAGATCATCTCGATCGCGCAGCAGGCAAGGCCGAACTGCAGCCACCACAGCGAGGAGCGGCGCCCCCAGTTGAAGAGCCAGTCGACCGAGGTCGTCAGGACGTTCTTCTCGAACTTGTCGTCGATCAGACCCATTCGAGCGCTCCCTTCTTCCACTCGTAGGCGAGGCCGGCGAGCAGGAGGCCGATGAAGATGATGGCCTGGATGTAACCGTAGAGGCCGAGCGCGTCGAACGCGACCGCCCAGGGGAAGAGGAAGATCGCCTCGATGTCAAACACGACGAAGAGCATTGCCACCACGTAGAAGCGCGGCGTGTAGCGCATGCGCGGCGGGGCGACGCCCGGGACGCCGGACTCGTACGGTAGCTCTTTGGTGGGGTTCGGGCGGCTAGGGCGGACCAACCGGCCGACCATCAGCAGGGCCGTCCCCATGAGGGCCGCGGCGAAGAACAACAGCCCGATGACCGCGTAGTTGGTGAGCAACTGTCACCGCGTCCTTTCCACCCGAAACCGAGCCTTCGCGGCCCCGTAGAACCGCGTGTACTATATCACAAGGTTTCGTCCGCCCCGGAAGCCCCTAGACCCTCCAGCGGTTCGATTTGCCCTGTTCGTACGCGCAAATCGTTATGACTTCCAGGCGCCTCCCCAACCGGCTTCCGGCTCAGGTCAGCGTCACACGCAGCAGGTTTGCTGCCGCGACGACGACGATCGCCAGCGCCAGCATCGCCACGCCGCGGAGGAACCCAAGCATCGAGCGCATCTGCTTCGAGTCGTCGTCCGGGTAGTTCGCCCGCAGCCGCTGCCGCATGAGCAGCGCGAATCCGGCCGTGGCGGCCGAGACGACGATGAACGTCAGGTGCCACGCGGTCGTATCCATCCCCGCCCTTATTCCGCCCGGATGGCGATATTCACGAATGATCCGGCTGGCACGGTCAGCCCACCGACCGGCGACTGCAGGATAACCTGACCGACCTGGACCGTGTTGATGTTGACTCCCGGCGGGAGATCGGACTGGCGGACCGGGACGACCGCGCCGAGCTGGAGCCCCGCCGCCTGAAGTGCCGCTGCGGCCGCGCTCTGGTTGAGGCCGAACAGGTTCGGCGCCGTCGTGGTCTGGCCCGGTTGCGGCTGGGACGGCGCAGTTGGCGTCGGCGTCACCGGCAGCGGGGTTGGCGTCGGCGTTGGCGTTGGCGTCGGTGTCGGGGTCGGCGTTGGGGTAGGCGTCGGTGTCGGGGTCGGGGTCGGCTCGACGGGGTTGTCGGGGACGCCGCCCCCGCCGCCAACTGCCTGTGCGTAGGCGAGCAGCGAGGCGATCCCCTCCGGGGTGTAGCGACTGCCATTGACCGTCAGGTCGGCCAGCGCCGCCCGCACGTCGGCCGCCTCGCGTGCGGTCAACTGGTCGCAGCGGACGACCGGGCGGTCCTTGGTAGTCGTGATCTCCTGATAGGTCTCGGCGCCGGGCATCGGGAGCTTTCCGGTTGGCAGGCAGGCGTCGATCTCGATGATTGTGTCCGGGCGGGCGAAGGCTGCCGGGACTGGTTGGCCATCCGGGCCGCCAAGCGTCGTGGCGAACTCCGGCTCGTGGGCGCGGACGAGGAAGTCGTGGAAGATCGGCGCGGCGCCGACGATCCCGTCGATCTGCCGCATCGGCGCGTTGTTCGTGTTGCCGACCCAGACGCCGACGACGAGGTCGGTCGTGTAGCCGACCGTCCAGTTGTCGCGCCAGTCGGCGCTGGTTCCGGTCTTGGCAGCGACAGCCCGGTCCAGGTCGGGGAACTCGAGCGGGTTGCTGGCTCCGTAGGTCGGCCGGCGGGCCTCGTCGTCGCTGAGGATGCTGGTGATCTCGTAGGCGTGGCCAGGATCGATCACCTGGCGGGCGCCGGCCCAGGCGCGGGCCGGGTCGAACAGCTGCAGGTTCTCGGCGTCCGGCCCGCGGATCTCCAGGATCGAGGTCCAGGGGACGAAGCGGCCGTTGTTCGCGAACGTCGCGTAGGCGTTGGTCAGCTCCAGCGGCGAGACCTCTCCCCCGCCGAGGGTCAGCGCCAGCCCGTAGATGCCCGTCCCGCGCCAGAGCCCGTCGCGCACGCCGATGCGGTGGGCCAGGTCGATCGTGTCGGCAACGCCAGCGAAATCGATCGCCCGCACCGCCGGGACGTTCAGCGAGCGGGCCAGCGCGTCGCGGACGCTGATCGCGCCGTGAATCGCCCCGCCCGCGTTGACCGGCACGTACTCCGGCTCAGGCGCGCCGGGGGTGTCGTAGCG
>DAOKZM010000002.1:10418-20292 GCA_035325665.1 Thermomicrobiales bacterium
AGGATGACGGTGCCGGGGTACCAGCCGTGCTCGAACGCGGCCGCGTAGGTGATCGGCATGAACGCCGAGCCAGGTTGGCGCTCGGAGACGGCCACGTTGACCTGCCCGGAGATCGCGTCGTTGGTGTAGTCGGCCGAGCCGACCATCGCGACGACCTCGCCGCTGCCCGGCAGCATCGCCACTAGAGCGCCGTTGCTCGCGTCGTATGGCGCCAGCTCGGCGAGGTGGTCGCGCACGGATTCCTCAGCTTGCTGCTGGAGCGCGTAGTCGAGCGTAGTCCGGACCTGCAAACCGCCGCGGTACACCTTCTCGGCACCGTAGCGACCCTCGAGCGTGTCGATGACGAAGTTGACCCAGTGAGGCGCGAGGTTGTAGCGGTTTTCGCGGGTCTGCGGGTCGAGCAGCTCGTCCCAGGCAGCGTCGGCCTGCGCCTGGCTGACGAAGCCCTGGCTGGCCACCTGGTCGAGGACGTAGCGCTGCCGCGCCTTGGCCGCCTCCATGTTCACGGTTGGGTCGTAGTAGCTCGGCGCCTGCGGCAGGCCGGCCAACATCGACGCCTCGGCCAGGTCCAGCTCCCACGGGTGTTTGTTGAAGTAGGCCTGCGCGGCGGCGTCGATCCCGTAGGCGCGGTTTCCATAGTAGATCGTGTTCAGGTAAAGCTCTAGGATCTCCTCTTTGGAGTAAGTCTCAGTCATCTGGACAGCGACGATCGCCTCACGCACCTTGCGCTCGTAGGAGCGCTCGAAGCCAATCTTCTCGGGGAAGAGCTGGCGGACGAGCTGCTGGGCGATCGTCGAGCCGCCGAACGAGCCGCGGCCGGTGGCGGTGATGAACGCGCCGCGGATGACGGCCAGCGGCTCGACGCCGTAGTTGGTCCAGAAGGTCTTGTCCTCGGCCGCGATCGTCGCGTTAACGAGGTTCATGTTCTGGCCGTTGTTCGTGATCTCGTCGAGTGAGAGGTAGGTGCGCCAGCCGTATTCCGGGTCGCTGACCTCGTAGAGCAGCGTCCAGTTGCGGTCGTAGATGCGGGTCGTCTCGAACTGGCGCGCCTCGAACTGGTCGATGGCCGGCAGATCCTCGGTGAAGTAATTCCAACTGGCGACGGCGACGCTGGCGCCGACCCCGGCGATGAGCAGCAGCATCGTCGCCAGGAAGATCGCCAGTGTGCCGCCGAGGCGCGCCAGGGTCGAGACGCGTTCGTCGTGCTTGCGCCGGCCGCGGAGCCGGGCGAGCGCGACCTGGCGCGCGGGGATATGCTGTCCGCGTGGCCGGTGCGCCGGTCGCGAGCGACGCGAGCTGGGGATGGCACGGTAACGTCGCGGCATGCTCAGCAGCCTGTCGATCGCGCGGCGCGTGTCGTGGCTGGCGGTGAGTGGCAGGTCACGCTTGGCCGTCGCATCGCCGAAGGATACCACCGGCCCAAACGCAGCCCGCCGGCTGGGTTGCCTCGACGGACGAGGTGAGAGGAGCGGCACATGGACCAGGACGAGGGCGCGGCGCGCGAGCCGTTGCCCAGCGAGGAGGTCGACCAGGTCATCAACCGCGACCTGGCGGGCTGGCGGCGCGAGGATCGCGGGATCCGCAAGCGAT
The DNA here is from genome assembly GCA_035325665.1 of Thermomicrobiales bacterium. GTDB lineage: Bacteria > Chloroflexota > Chloroflexia > Thermomicrobiales > CFX8 > JAMLIA01. The sequence goes on from DAOKZM010000002.1 coordinate 12,009, forward strand.
TCCGGCGGGCGTCATTCCCGGCCGCTATCGAGTTCGTCGGTCAGGTCGCCGAGCTGGCCGAGGCCGCCAACCACCATCCCGACATCGACATCCGCTGGCGGACGGTCATCCTGTATCTGACGACCCACGAGGCCGGCGGGGTGACCGCGCTCGGCCTCGATCTTGCCCGCCGGATCGACGCGCTCGGTTGATGTTGGCCAGGCGCTAGCCGCGTCCGAATTGCAGCATCGCCGCGATCGCGTCGAACGTCGCGCCGACGTCCTGAAAGTCGGCGTCGCCGGGGGCGATCCCGGTCAGCACCAGGCCGCTCCCCTGCTGGACGACGAAGATCTGGTAGAGCAGGCGCGGCTGGCCATCGACCGTCGCCCGATAGAGCCAGCGGACGGCATCGACGCTGCCGGCGCGGACGGGTCCCAGACTGACGGTGACGACGTCCTCGTAGCGCGCGTTGATATCGCGCCGGGTCGCCTCGAGGTAGGCCTGCGGGGTGGTGATGTCGTCGAGCGTCTCGCGGGTGATGCGCAGCGACAGTGGGTTCTCCCCGGTCGTGGCGCGCGCCGACAGCTCGGCGACGATCGGCGGCGACTCAACCCAGTCGGCGGGGACGCGGATCGTGTACCACCCATCCGGCGCCGACAGGTCTCGCCCGGCGGTCAGCGGGGTGAGCACGGGCGGCCCGCTGGCTGCGGCGCCGGCCGGACGGTCGAGCGTCTGCTTTCCGGAATCGCCGCAGGCCACGAGCAGGAGCGGCAGCGCCAGCAGGATCGCCAGCGCGAGTCGAGATTGCCGGTGGATCACCAACCCAGTCCCTTTCTGACAGAATGAAGCCATAGAGGGAACCCGGCGGGCCACCTCGCGTTACGCGATGGTCGATTGGCCCGTGGACATAGAAGGAAGGGGAGCCAGATGCAGGAGCGGGAGCGGCCAGTCGTCGATGTCGTCGTCGGGGACATCGCCGATGTCGCCACCCACCAGGCCGAGGTCTACGTCAACGCGGCGAACAATGAGCTGTGGATGGGCTCGGGTGTGGCCGGGGCGCTCAAGCGCGCGGCCGGCGCGACGGTCGAGGAGGAGGCGATGGCCCAGGGGCCGATTGAGGTCGGCGACGCCGTCCTGACCAGCGCCGGCAGCATGCCCGCTCCGGCCCGCGCCATCGTCCACGCCGCCGCGATGGGCTTTACCGACCGGACCCAGATCTACGCCTCGATCGAGTCGGTCGAGTCCGCTACCCGCCGGGCGCTGGAGCTCTGCGACGCCAACCACTATAGCAGCGTCGTCCTGCCCGCACTCGGCACCGGCGTCGGCGGGCTGGACGACGCCTCCTGCGCGACCGCGATGGTGACCGCCATCCGCGATCATCTCGCCGCCGGCAGCGACCTCCTGCGCATCCGCTTCGTCGTCCGCACCCCCGACCGCGCCGGGGTGTTTCAAAGGGAGATCGAACGGCTGTTGGGGTAAGAGGATGGGGGACGAGGGATGAGGGACGAGGGACTTGGAACGTCCCACAGCTCCTTGCGTTGATGCGTGGCAAGAATGAAGCGGCGCACCGTCGGTGTGACGGCTTCACGTTAGTCCCCTTGCTGCGTCACCGTCTAGCTCATCGGCACGCGTTCCGCCAAACACGCGACACCCCCTCTCCCCGCGGGAGAGGGGGCAGGGGAGAGAGGCCTCCTAAATCCCCCCGCTGAACGTGTCGCACTTCGTCGGGTCGCCGGTCTGGTAGCCGGTCATGAACCAGTTCTGGCGTTGCTCGGACGAGCCGTGGGTCCAGGTCTCCGGGTTGACCCGGCCCTGGAAGTTCTCCTGGATACGGTCGTCGCCGACCGCCGCGGCGGCGTCGAGGCTGACGCGGATGTCCTCCTCGGTCAGCGGCGGGAGGTAGCCGGTCTCCTCGGCGTTCTGCGCCCAGACGCCGGCATAGCAGTCGGCCTGCAGCTCAACGCGAACCGCGCCGCTCTCCGGGCCCTGCCGGTCCTGCTGCGCAGCGCCGAGGACGCCCTCGATATCCTGGATGTGGTGGCCGTACTCATGGGCCAGCACGTACGCCTCGGCGAACGGGCCGCCCTGGGCGCCGAATCGGGTGCGCAGGTCGTCGAAGAAGCCGAGGTCGAGATAGACCTGCTTGTCGGCTGGGCAGTAGAACGGGCCGACCTCGGAGCTCGCGTAGCCGCAGGCGGTCTGCGTCGCCTGAGCAAAGAGGACGGTCTTCGACTCGGTGTACTGCAGTCCGTACTTCGGCAGCTCCTGCTCCCAGTATGCCTGGATGCTGTTGACGTAGCCGACGATGCGGCAGTCGCGCTGCTCGTTGGCGTCGGCGCCGGTCTGGCACTCAGTCGAGATACTGCCGCCCTGGATCATCTGGTCGGCTGGCGCTGGCTGCTGTTGGACGCCGCTGCTGGTGTCGATCGGATTGCCACCCATGAGCAGGGTGATGATCAGGATGATCAGGCCTAGCCCGCCACCGATACCTCCCACCGCTGCCCCACGCGGGACGCCAACGCTCTGGCCGCGCCGGTCCTCGACCTGTGACGGGTCGAGCCTCGCCTCATCCCGAAACTCTGACATGTCCACCTCTCCACCCGGTTGCCGGCATCGGGCCGGCCGTCGCTCGTCGCGCTGAATCCCGTTGTTATGAATCTGCTAGCCGCTGTCTTATCACGCAGCGAACCGGACGGATCAGTGCCCGGCTTCGCGACCAAAGCACATCGCATGCCGCGCGGAACCGGCAGTTCTCGGATACTATCGGGCCATCGAACTCCCACCAGGGCAAAGGGGGGCGCATGAGCGCGAAGACGTACGACGTGGTGATCGTCGGAGGCGGCCACAACGGCCTGACCGCTGCCTGCTACCTCTCCCGGGCCGGCTTCGATGTCTGCGTGCTGGAGCGCTATCACACCGTCGGCGGCGCGGCGATCTCCGAGGAGTTCCCCAACGCGCCAGGCTACATCGCATCGACCGGCTCCTACGTCCTCTCGCTCGCCCCGCGCACGATCATCGACGAACTGGACCTCTGGGAGCACGGGCTGGAGCTGCTGGAGCGCAACCCGCGCTTCTTCATGCCCTTCCCCGATGGCGAGTACCTCGTCTACTGGAACGACGACGACCAGGTCATCGACCAGATCCGTCGATTCTCCGAGCGAGACGCGCGCAACTACCACTATTACGAGGACTTCGTCGAGCGCGCCTGCCAGGTGATGGACCAGTTCATCCTGCGCCCGCCGCCGAGCTGGAGCGAGTTCGCTGCCGCGTTCGAGGGCAGCGCCGCCGACGCGCGCGTCTTCCAGAAGCTGATCCTCGGCTCGGCCGCCGTCTATGCCGAGTACTTCTTCGAGAGCCCCTACATCCAGGCCGGCATCGCCGCCTCGGGATTGATCGGCACCTTCCGCGGCCCGCGCGACGCCGGCACTGGTTACGTCAAGCTCTACCACTCGATGGGCATGACGACCGGCCACCGCGGTCGCTGGGCCTACGTCCGCGGCGCGATGGGCACGGTGACGAAGGCGCTGGCCTCGGTCGCCCGGTCGCACGGCGCCGAGATCCGCACCAATACTGAGGTCGAGCAGGTCATCGTCGAGAACGGCGTCGCCTGTGGCGTGGCGATCGCTGGCGGCGAGGAGGTGCGCGGCCGGGCGGTGCTGTCGAACGCCGACCCGGTCCGCACCTACACGACGCTGGGGGACGCGGCCGAGCTGCCGGAGGAGTTCCTGCGCGACATCAATGCGATCCAGATCACGTCGCCGGTGATGAAGATCAACCTGGCGGTCGAGGAGCTGCCGCGCTTCACCGTCCTGGAGGGCGGGGGGCGCGAGCAGCGCTGGGGCCACACCGGCGGGCTGTTCATCGGCCCGACGATCGACGCCATGCAGCGCGCGTACGAGGACGCGCGGCAGGGCCGGCCGAGCGATGAGCCGTTCATGAACATCCACACCCAGTCGGCGCTCGACCCCAGCGTCGCGCCGGAGGGCAAGCACACCATATCGATCTTCTCGCAGTACTTCCCCTACGAGCTTGCCGAGGGGACGTGGGACCAGCGCCGCGACGAGATCGCCCGCCACGTGCTGACGCGTTTCGCTGAGTACGCGCCGAACGTCCTCGACGTCGTGGTTGATATGCAGGCGCTGGCGCCGCCGGATATCGAGGCGCGCTTCGGCCTGACCGGCGGCCATATCTTCCAGGGCGAGCTGGTGCCGGAGCAGGCGTTCGACCTGCGCCCGGTCCCGGGCAGCAAGACCTACGAGGGGCCGGTCCGCGGCCTCTACCTCTGCGGCGCGGGCGCCTGGCCCGGCGGCTGCGTCATGGGCGCCCCCGGTCACAATGCCGCCCACGAGGCGATCGCGAACCTGCGGGCGGGGAAGTATGGCTAAGAAGGAAGGCTGGTAGTGTAGTCCTGTATTACAGGTGCGAGCGGGACATTGCATCAGCGAGGCAAGGGAATCTGCTGTGGCTGGAAGGCACAGTCGCCTCCAGTCCGTTTCAGCGACGCGGCGAATTGTCCCTGGGCATCTGGATCTATAAAGTATGTAAGCAGACAGCACACAGGCATCTCTTCAGTCTCGACATGTTAGGGCCATCACAAAGATACAACTATCGTGTGCTGTCTGGAATTTGACGGATGATCGCTCGGGCCCATCTGGCTGCATCTGTGCAATGTTGGTGTCTCAGCAGGTCGAGCGCTACGGCGATGGTTTCAGCAGGACCATTGAAGTGAGCTGCTAGCGCTGGAACGTCATGCTCGAAATCAGGGGCAGCGCTAGGGATTCGCCAGCGTGTGGGGACCATGAAACTCAGGACGATGTCAGGATTGTAGCGGGTCGAGCGGCGGCTCGGCGCGGAAACGGTAGCCGACGCCCGGCTCGGTCGTCAGGTAGCGCGGACGGCGCGGGTCGGCCTCGATCTTCTGCCGGAGCTGGTTGATGTAGACCCTCAGGTAGTGGGTCGAGTCGGCCGACGCCGGACCCCAGACGCGGGTGAGCAGCATCTGGTGGGTCAGGACCCGTCCCGCGTTCGCCGCCAGCTCGCACAGCAGGTCGTACTCGGTCGGCGTGAGGTGGATCTCCTCGTCGCGGACGGTAACTAGGCGGCTTGTCCTGTCGATCCGCAGATCGCCGAAGGCCAGCACTGGCTCGCCGCGCAGCTGACTGGCAGAGTGGCGCAGTGCCACCCGGACGCGGGCGAGCAGCTCGTCCATACCGAATGGCTTGGTCAGGTAGTCGTCGGCCCCGGCGTCGAGGGCCGCAACCTTGTCGCGTTCGGCCTCACGCACCGACAGCACGATGATCGGCGCTGCGCACCACTCACGGATCTGCCGCACGACCTCGATCCCGTCGATATCCGGCAGCCCGAGGTCGAGAATGACGACGTCGGGGACATTGAGGGCGATCGCGTCGAGCGCCGCATCGCCACTGGGGGCCAACTCGACCGCGAAGCCATTTGCCTGCAGCCCCGCCCGTACCGCCCGGCGGATCTGCGGCTCATCGTCAACGACCAGAATCCGCGCGGTCATCAACTGCCGGCCCGTTCGCTGGCAGCGACGCCTGGCATAGCACCGGCATCGAGTGGCAGGGTGAACCGGACAATGAGCCCGCCTCCCGGCGCTGGCTCCGCCCGGATCCGGCCGCCATGTGCCTCGACCAGACCGCGACAGACGGCAAGCCCAACGCCCGAGCCTGGCGGGTTGCCCGGTGACGCGACGCGATAGAACGTCTCGAAGATGCGCTGCTCGTCACCCCGCGGGACGCCGGGACCTTCATCCATCACCGAGACCTCGACCGTGTCGCCGGTGCGGCGGGCGGTGACGGTGATACGAGTCCCGGCCGGCGCGTAGCGCGCGGCATTCTCCAGAAGGTTCACCAGCACCTGCTCGATCTCGACGAAATCGAGGCGAGCCAGTGGGAGGTCGTCGGCGACGTTGATCGTGATGACGTGGTCGTTGAGTTGCGAGCCGACCCGCTCGACGGCGGTGTAGATGACCTCGGCCGGGTCGTTCCAACTCAACTCGGGGTGCAACGCGCCGGACTGGATGCGCGACAAGTCGAGGAGGTTGGCCACGATCCGATTCAGGCGGTCCACCTCCAGGTCGATGCCCTCCAACAGCTCGCGCTGGTCGCTGCTGCTCCAGGTGACGCCGGGCTGCAGCAGGCTCGTCGCGGACGCCTTGATCGCCGCCAGCGGCGTCCGCAGTTCATGGGAGACGGCGGAGAGCAGGACAGTTTTGAGCTCGTCGGACCGCCGAAGAATCTCCGCGCTCGTGCGTTCCTGGCGCAGTGCGTTCCGCTCGATTGCCACCGCAACCTGATTGGCGAACGTCGCGAACAGCCGCGTCTCGTCCGCGCCAAAGCCGGGCCGGCCGGCGTGGCGCGTGATGGCGAGCACACCAAGTGGCCGCTGGATCGACCGGATCGGGACCAGCAGCACTCGGTCGCTGTTTCCGGACGCGGTTTCGATTGGCTCGGCGCCGAGCCTCGCACGTTCCGCCCGGCGCATCAGTCCCTCGCCAAGCGGCGTCACCGTGGCGTCCGGCGTCGCGCGCGCCGCTAGCACACTGTCCTGCTCCATCAGGATCGAGCAGCCATCAATCCCCATCGCGCCGACGAGGCGGTCGACGACCGTGTCGAGCAGGTCATCCATCCCGCTGCTGCCGACAAGCGCCGTACTCAAGTGGTAGAGGGTCGCCGACTCGCGAGCGTGTCGCAGCGCCTCGGCGGTACGCTGCCGGTCGCGGACGACGAGATGTGACACGAGCAGCGACAGGCCGAGGAAGACGAATAGCTCCAGGATGTTGTGCTGCTCGGCGACTTTGAACGTGTAGTAGGGAGTGATGAAGAAGAAGTTCAGGCACAGAAAGGCGACGATCGACCCGACCGCCGCCGAGCGCGTTTCCCCGCGCAGCGCGATGGCGGTAACGGAGATAAGGTAGATCAGCGCGACGGACAGCGGGTCGAGGTGGTCGCGGACGATGAGCAGCCCGGCCGTGGTCGCCGAGAGCACCAGCAACACGACCGCGACCGAGCGGACGGTGTGCATCGCGCTGAGCCGCATCATCTCCTCCGGGTGCGCCGAGATTCGCCTGATCGATTCTGCCGGGACGGCACCCAGCCGTCCCGGCAGAATCAATTGTGGCACTGGCCAGCAGTGCCGTGGTTCGCCGCGCGTCGGCTACGCCGTCGGCGGCTCGGCGATGAACCCAAGCATCTGTTTCCAGGCGTCCTCGCAGGCGGCGGCGTGCTCGCGGAAGGTGCGGTCGAAGAACGAGTGCGGCGCGCCGTCGTAGACGACCATCGTGTGCGGCACGCCGGCCTCGGCCAGCTCGCGGTCGAAGCGCTCGAACTCCTCGACCGGCGTGTGGTCCTCGCCGGCCACCAGCACCAGCAGTGGCGCCTGCATCGACGAGATGTAGCTGCGGATGCGCGACGGCACACCGTAGAAGCCGATGGCGCCGGCCAGCCCCGGCTGGGTCGCCGACTGCCGCCACGAGTTCGACCCGCCGAAGCAGAAGCCGACGCTGAAGACCCGCCCGGCCCCGCCGCCATCGGCCGACCTGAGGTAGGCGATCGCCGCCGCGGCGCCGGCATCGATCCCCTCCGGGGTTGTCTGCTCGACGTGCGGGCGGTAGGCGAAGCTCTCGTCGCGGTTGTCGGTCTCGGCCGTGCGGCCGAAGTAGTCGTACGCGACCGCGTGAATGCCGGCGCTGGCGAACTGGTCGGCCAACTCCTTGTAGAACGCGTGTAGCCCGCGGACGTCGGGCAGGATCACGACGCCGGCTCCGCCCGGCTGGGAGGCCCGGGCGCTGTAGGCCATGAATCGCGTGCCGTCCGCCGCTTCGAGCGTCAGGTCCTTGCCGGCCTCGACGCTGCCGCCGGAGACGGGCGGCAGGGGCGGTCGGGCATCATCTCCGTAGCACATCTCGCATCCCCCTTCGCGATGTCGGACTGCTATCGTTCTGCCAGAATACGCCAGCGGGAGACGATGCGAAAGCCCGGCCGGACGCCGGGCAGGTGGCAGGGAGCGATCGTTGGGCGGGCTCGTCAACATCCTGCGCGTCGCGGTCCCGTTCGCGCTGGCCTTCGTGGTCCGCGGCGGCTGGATCTTCATCCTCGCCTTTGGCAGCCGCTTCTGGCGCCGCTTCTGGCGTTGGTTCTGGGCGTGACGACGGGGCGCCGCATCCGGGCGCCCCGTCAGCCTGCCGGCTCAGTCGGTCAGTGCCCTGCGTCCATCGCCTGTCGTCCCAGGTGGCCGCCGAGGATGTCCCACGGCGGGCGATTCTCCGGGTGGTACTCAAGGCGGG
>DAOKZM010000002.1:20302-23241 GCA_035325665.1 Thermomicrobiales bacterium
CGCTCGAAGTACTGGACGGTGTAGATCTCGCCCGTCTCCCGTTTGCGCTCGAGGAACTCCTCGCTGATCGGGTAGCCGAAGATCGCCAGTCCACCGTGGTGCTCCCAGTAGTAGCGGAAGCCCAAGCACAGCCGGTGCCCAGTCGGCTGATAGAACGTGCAGTTCGCGTCCGAGGGAGTCGAGACCCGTTGGAACGGTTTCTCGCCCGCGCGCCCGGCCGTCAGCTCGACGCCGAGTAGCCCGAGCAGGACGTCGTAGCGCGCCGGCCAGACTCCCGGGTGCAGCTCCATTCGCACGCGCTCGAAGTACTGCATCTGGATGCCGTCGCGAGTGAAAACGTCGGAGATCGGGTAGCCGAAGTTCGCCAGCCCGCCGAAGTCGTTCCAGTAGCGCAGGAAGTTGCCCGAGACGCTGTGGCCGGTCTCGGGGAAATAGCGCGAGGCCGGCGAGATGAAGTCGCGGACCGTCTGGAAGCGATAGCCGCGGGCGCGGAGCTGGTCGATCATGCTCGGCAGGGCGGCGGAGTCCTGCGAGGCCGCGCCGACGTGCATCAGCACGATCCCGCCCGGCGTCGCCTCGACCAGCACCTTCTGGTTGATCTGGCTGGCCGTCGCGCCGTCCCAGCCCATCGTATCGGTCGTCCACATCACGTTGATTGTGTAGCCGTTGGCCACCAGATCGTTCAACGTCGACTGGTCATACTCACCGTACGGCGGGCGGAAGTACGGCTTCATCCAGACGCCGGTCAGGTCGTGGACCAGGTTCTCGGTCCGGCTGAGCTGGCTGACCCGCTCGGCCGTCGAGATCTGCGGGAAGTGCGGGTGGTCCCACGAGTGGTTGATCAGGTGGTGGCCTTCGTTGACCATCCGCCGGACGAGTGCGGGGTTGGCCTGTGCCCAGGCACCGGTCATCCCGAACGACGCCTTGACCCCCTTGTTCGCCAGCGTGTCGAGGATCTGCGCGGCATAGCCGGTGTCGGACCCGGCGTCGAAGGTCAGTGCCATGACCTTCTCGGTCGTGTCGAACTTGCGAACCGTCAGGACGTCCGCGGCCACGGCGCCCGGCGGCGCGATGGTCAGGGCCGGCCCCAGCACGACGAGCGCCAACAGGACCGCCATCGCCAGGCGGGCCGGCGCGCGGAAGCGAACATCGCTGCGTGACATCTCGACCTGCTCCCTTCCCGGCCGCGCCTGGCGCGGTCGCTCGTTTGGCTGTCATCACTCATTACAACGCCGAGTGCGGGATTTCGGTAGCGGGCGGGGCTGAACTGACACGAAGCTGATACGCATCGCCTCTGTGTGTCGCGCGTCCGCAACGGTGGCCGATCTACAGTGGCAATCAGCCGGGTGGTCCGGCCGGGTCCGAAAGGTGGTGACGATGTCGTTCATCGCGCTCGTCGTCCGCAACCTGATACGCCAACGTGTCCGCACGTTGCTGACGATCCTCGGTATCAGCATCGGCATCACCACGGTCGTGACGCTCGGCGTCATCACCGAGGGGATGAAGGCGACGCTGGACGAGATGCTGACGGCCGGCGGGTCCGATTTCATCGTGGCCCAGAAGGGCGCCGCCGACTTCACCTTCAGCACGGTGACTGAGGAGGAATGGCAGGCCATCGCCGCCCGTGACGACGTGCTCTGGGCGCACGGCCAGCTAATGCACGTGGTGCGTGTCGGGTCGAACCCCTTCTTCGCGCTCGTTGGCGTCAGGCCGGATGACCTCGCCGAGGCGCCGCCAGCGCTGCTGGCCGGCACGTTCCTGCCGGCCGGCGACCTGGCCGCGGTCATGCTCGGCGACGATGCTTCCCGTGCCCTCGCCGCGACGGTCGGCGACACCGTGACGCTGGCCGGGGCCGAGTTCTACGTCGTTGGTATCTACGACAGTGGGGCGACCTTCCAGGACTCCGGCGCCTACGCCGACCTGGCGCGCGTCCAGGAGCTGGCATCCAAGCCGGGCATCGTCACCGGCGTCTACGTCAAGGTCCGTCCGAGCGTCGATCCTGGCGAGGTCGCGTGGGCGATTGAGGCGGAGTCCGGTCAGGTGACGACGATCAGCGAGATCTCGGAGTTCGGCGAGGTGGACCAGGGGGCGAAGATGATCGACGCCGCCAACCTGGCGATCTCGGTGCTCGCAGTTGGCATCGGCGCGATCGGCGTGATGAACACGATGATCATGTCGGTCTTCGAGCGAACGCGCGAGATCGGCATCCTGCGCGCCGTCGGCTGGAGCGGGAGGCGGATCGTTCGTCTGATCCTGACCGAATCACTGCTGCTGTGCCTGATCGCGGCGGTGGTCGGGCTTGGCCTCGGCGTCGTCGCTACGCGCGGGGTGATGACGATCGAGACGGTCAGCGCATTCCTGGAGCCGCGCTATACGACCGGCATCGTCCTGCGGGCGCTGATGGTTGCCGGGATCGTCGCGCTCGCCGGGGCGATCTATCCGGTCATCCGCGCGGTGCGATTGACCCCGATGGAGGCGCTGCGTCATGAGTGAGACGGCGCCAGCGATCGAGGTCGTCGGGCTGACGAAGGCGTTCGAGAACGGCCGCATCCAGGCGCTCACCGGCGCCGACCTGACGGTGCGGCGCGGCGAGTGGGTCGCCATCGTTGGTCCATCCGGCTGTGGCAAGTCGACGCTGCTGCACTTGATCGCGGCGCTCGACAAGCCCGACTCCGGTCGGGTGTTCGTTAACGAGCACGACCTCGCGACGTTCCACGACCTCAACCACTACCGCTCGCACGACATCGGAATCATCTTCCAGCTCCACAACCTCCTTCCGAGCCTGACGGCCAGCGAGAACGTGCAAATCCCGATGTTCGAGACCCACCTCGGTGGCGCCCAGCGCCGGCCGAAGGCGGTCCTCCTCCCTGCGCCGGGTCGACTCTCGTGACCGGCAAGCCCCTCCCCCGCCTGTGGCCCGAGGACCGCCGCTTCGAGCC
>DAOKZM010000002.1:23251-28900 GCA_035325665.1 Thermomicrobiales bacterium
TCTCTCGGGTCGCGAAGATCAGCGCCCCGCCGAGCTCTCCGGCGGCGAGCGCCAGCGCGTTGCGATCGCTCGCGCCCTGGCGAACGATCCACCCGTGCTGCTGGCCGACGAGCCGACCGGCAGCCTCGACTCGAAGGCAGGACGGCTCGTGCTCGACCTGCTCGACGAGCTTCGCCGCGCGCGCGGGCTCACGATCGTCATGGTCACCCACGACATGGGCGTCGCCGCGCGGGCCGACCGGATCGTCCACATGCTCGACGGCCGCGTCGTCGACGAGGAGGTCCCCGAGCGGGCGGCGGCAGCTTCGTTGGAGCTCGCCCCGGCCGGCTAGCCCTGCCCGATCACCAGCACCGCCGCGCCCTGGATGCGACCGGCGCGGAGGTCGGTTAGCGCCTCGTTGGCCTGCTCCAGCGGGTATGTCGTTACCTCGGTGCGGACGGGGATTTGCGGCGCGATCGCCAGGAACTCCTCGCCGTCCTGGCGGGTCAGGTTGGCGACCGAGTGGACGGACCGCTCGCCCCAGAGGATGTCGTAGGGGAAGCTCGGGATGTCGCTCATGTGGATGCCGGCACAGACGACCACCCCACCCTTGGCCGATGCTCGCAGCGCGGCCGGCACCAGCTCGCCGGCCGGGGCGAAGATGATCGCCGCGTCCAGCTCGACCGGCCGCTCGTCGGCGCCGCCGGCCCAGGCTGCGCCGAGCGAGCGGGCGAACCGCTGGCTGGCGTCGTCGGCGGGTCGGGTGAACGCGTAGACCTCACGCCCCTGCCAGACCGCCACCTGGGTGACGATGTGCGCCGCCGCGCCGAAGCCGTAGAGGCCCAGCCGGCGCGCGTCGCCGGTCATCCGCAGCGCCCGGTAGCCGATCAGCCCGGCGCAGAGCAGCGGCGCGGCCGCCAGGTCGTCGAAGCCCGCCGGGATCGCAAACGTGAAGCGCTCGTCGGCGACGGCCAGCTCGGCGTAGCCGCCGTCGATGTCGTAGCCGGTGAACTGCGCGGCGTCGCAGAGGTTCTCCCGGCCGCTCAGGCAGTAGCCGCAGGTCCCGTCGGTGCTGCCGAGCCAGGGCACGCCGACCCGGTCGCCGGTCCGGAATCGCGTCACGCCCGGCCCCAGCCCGGCGACCGTCCCGACGATCTGGTGCCCCGGCACGAGCGGCAGCTTCGGCTCGGTCAGTTCGCCATCGACGATATGCAGGTCGGTGCGGCAGATGCCGCAGGCGTGGATGCGGATCAGCACCTGGCCGGCGGCCGGCGTCGGGTCGGGCAGCTCGGCAAGCTCCAGCGGCCGGCCGGCCTCGCGCAGGACCATCGCTCGCATCCCTCACGCTCCCTTCGTTCGCGGCCGTCCCACCGTAATTCTCCACCGGCGCGAGCCGGGGGCTAGACGGCGGGACACGACTCTGCGACAGTTGCGCTCCGTCTCCGGATACCGCCCGTCGAACGAGGAGAGGCGCCCGATGACCGCAACGACCCCGTCCGTCCGATTCGGCCTGCGCAGCAGCCAGCACCACCGCTCCTGGGCGGAGCTGAAGCGCAACTTCCAGGCGGCCGATGCCTGGGGGCTGGAGTCCGCCTGGGTCTTCGACCATATCATCCCGCTGACCGATCCGCGCACCGGCCCGAACATGGACGGCTGGACGCTGCTGGCCGGCCTGGCCGAGGCGACCAGCAACGTCCTGATCGGCCCGATGGTCACCGGCATCACCTATCGCAACCCGGGCATGCTGCTCAAGGCGGCCGTGACGGTGGACCACATCTCGAACGGTCGCTGCCTGCTCGGCGTCGGCGCTGCCTGGTTCGAGGGCGAGCACCAGATGTACGGCATCGACTTCCCGCCGGCCGGCGACCGCGTCTCGATGTTCCGCGAGGCGCTGGAGATGTTCGAGCTGCTGCAGACCGAGGAGTACGTGAGCTACGACGGCAAGTACTACCAGCTCCGCGAGGCGCCATTCTTCCCCAAGCCGCTCCAGCAGAAGGACGGCCAGCCGCACCTGCCGGTCGTCATTGGCGGCTCCGGCGACCGGATGCTGCGGATCATCGCCCGCCACGCCGACTGGTGGGACAACAACTTCTCCGACGAGGCGCAGTACCGCGAGCGGCTGGGTAAGATCGAGGCCGCCTGCGCGAAGCTCGGCCGTGACCCGCTGGAAATCCGCCGCTCGACGACGCTGCCGGCCGACTTCGCCGGCAAGCCAGAGTCCGAGCAGCGCGCGAAGCTCGACTCACTTCGCGCCCTCGGCATCACCGACTTCCTCTTCCATGTCCCCGAGGACGTGAACGACTTCAAGCCAGTCGCCGAGGGGCTCATCCCGAAGCTCCGCGAGGAGTGGGGGTAGGCGCTACTCGACCGGGATCGCCGCGCCGCGGATGATGCCGGCCGGCTCGCTGCAGAGGAAGGCGATCACCTCGCCGACCTGCGCGGGCTTGACCCAGTTGTCGGGGTTGGCCTTCGGCATCGCCTCGCGATTCTGCGGGGTGTCGATCGTCTCCGGTAGGACGCAGTTGACCGTTACGCCAGTGCGGCGTAGTTCGCGGCCGAGCGAGCGGGTGAAGGCGATCACCGACGCCTTGGCCGCCGCGTAGGCGGCCGTGTTCGGCATCGGGTTGACGGCCGAGCGCGCGCCGACGGTGACGATCCGGCCGTAGTCGCGCTCGACCATCGCTGGCAGCGCGGCGCGGATCGCCGACACCGCTGTCTGGACGTTCAGCTCGACCAACTCGCGCCAGGTCTGGTTGTCGGTCTGGATGAACGCGCCGCCGCGGAACCCACCGACCAGGCAGACGAGCGCGTCGATCCGCCCATGCTGGACGACGATGCGGTTGATCAGCGGCTCGGCCGCGCCCGGATCGAGCAGGTCGGCGACGATGACCTCGACCCCCTCCGGCGCGGTCTGTCCCGGCCGGTGGGCGGTCGTCACGACCGTCGCGCCCTCGCGCACCAGCACCGGCAGCACTCCGGCGCCCAGCGCCCCGGTCCCGCCCGTCACCAGCACCACCCGACCATCCAGCATCCCCGCCATCGCGCGACTCCTTCTGTCAAGCTCCTTTCTCGATTGTACACTCGCGATGCCCTTCGCCGGGGCAGGGCATCATTGGGCGAGAGGGGTGCGCGCAAGCCGTGCTTAGAGACAGAGCTCGCTCTGCCCACGCTCCACAGAGCGTCATCCCCGTGTGACTCGCGACGTGCCTACCATTCCCGTAGGGGCGGGCGCAGAACGGGTGGTTGACACGTAACCACCGGAGAGCGCCCGCCCGGCGTAGCGGCCAACCCGCATGGATCGGCGCGATCCCGCGGTAGCCGTCACCCTCCCCTACAGCGGGACGAGTACCGTTCGTGCGGGCACGGCGATGGCCCAGAGCACGCCCATCCACGGTCGTGGCTGCTATTGACACTAGTGATACTTCTAATTAGAATGATCATGTTCTGGAGGATCGATGGGCGAGCCACGGACAGTCCAGACCGACGCTGAGCCGCTCGGCTTCCTGCTGGGCGCGGCGGCGCGAAAGGTGGCCAAGCTCTACGCGGCCGGACTGGCCGGCGCGCCGGTGACGCCGTCGCAGCTCTACGCCCTGCGCCAGCTCTGGCGCGAGGACGGGCTGGCGCTGGTTGACCTGCGCGAGCGCGCCCAGCTCGACGCGACCTCGGCGACCTGGATCGCCGACCAGCTTGAGAAGGCCGGCCTCGTCGAGCGGCGGCGCAACGACCCCGACCGGCGGATCGTACGGCTCTGGCTGACCGGCGCCGGCCGCGCGCTGCAGGCCGATCTGGAGCCGCAGGTGGCCGACTGGGACGCCGCCATCGAGGCTCGCCTCGGCGAGCGGCACTCGCCGGCCGATCTGACCGCCCTCCGCGCGGTGCTCGGCACGCTGATCGACGCGCTGCCGGAGGGGGCCGACCTCTGGGCCTCGCTATCGGCCTCCTGGGACAAGGCACTCGACGACCTGCGCCGCTCCGTCGAGGAGGACGCGGCGCGCGAACGCGAAGGGACATTCGGACGCATGACGACGCAGACCCCGGGCCGCACGCTGGTCAAGGAAGTGTTCATCGCCGCTCCACCGGAGCGCGTCTACCGCGCCCTGACCGAGAAGGCAGAGCTGGAGAGCTGGTTCGTCAAGAACGCGGTCGTCGGTGATGCGCCCGGCGGACCGTTCGACCTCACCTGGCTGCCGCACCAGAAGAGCAAGGGCCGGATCGTCGAGATGGACCCGCCCCGTCGCTTCACCTTCGAGTGGGACCTCGAGACGGGCGGCAAGGCCACCACCTGCGCGTTCGACCTCCTCCCCGAGGATGGCGGCACGCTGCTCCGCCTGACCCAGTCCGGCTTCGGCGACGGCGATGACTGGGACCACGTGTACGAGGACAACAGCGGCGGCTGGGACATCGAGCTGCTCAACCTGAAGCGCTGGCTGGAGGAGGGCGAGAGGAAGAGCGTTTGGGGAGACGAGGAGGCGTAGCGCTGCCTGTCGCTCTCCGGCGCCGTGAGAGAATGGCGCCGGAGAGCGTCGCGCCATGACGAAACGGAGCCGTCGGGCCATGCGGATCGAGACCGAGCGGCTGGTGCTGCGCGAGTTCGTGCCGGACGACTGGCGGGCGATGGCCCGCTACTGGGCCGACCCGCGCTACAGCCGCTTCTATCCCGAGCGCGATGACTCGGACGCCTTCGTCCGCATGCTCGTCGACCGCTTCGTCGCCGCGCAATCCGACGATCCGCGCCGCGCCTGGCAGCTCGCAATCGTCGAGCAAGCCGGCGGCCCGATGATCGGCAACTGCGGCATCCGCGTCAACGACCCCGCGCGCGGCGAGGCCAACATCGGTTACGAGCTTAATCCCGACTATTGGGGCCGCGGCTATGCGACCGAGGCGGCCAGAGCCATCGTCACCTTTGGCTTCGACGACCTGAGCCTGCATCGCATCTGGGCGGACTGCATTGCCGACAACACCGCTTCGTCCCACGTAATGGAGAAGCTGGGCATGCGCCAGGAGGGCCGCTTTCGCGAGCACCAGCGGTTTCGCGGCCGCTGGTGGGACACCCTTATCTACGCGATCCTCGACAGCGAGTGGCATGGTCGGCGCGCAGCCACAACCTGACCGGTCCGGTCCCTCGGCAGTCTTCCCGGCGAATGTTGATCAAGCCTCTTGACAGCCTCCGGCGGCTACGCATACTCTGCCGCGAATCGTCTCCGGTGGCGCCCTCCCCCGTTCGACGCCGGCCTGTCGAAATCATCTGCCGCCTCTACCGGAACGCACTGGATGGCGACGCCGTTGACTGGCGATGCCTGCCACCACCGGCCATCCAACGGACCACGCGTGCCCGATGATCACATAGCGCCCGACCGCCGCATGACACGGGATCGCCCGGCTGACCGGAATCCCGTCTCCGGAGGCGTCGGCGTCATGACAACGGCTCGACGGCGGGTCGGGGATACCCGTCTGAGGCAGAGATGGCCGACGGTGCGGCTGGCGCCGGAAGCTGAGGCGATGGGGAAGGAGTCTCCCGATGACACGGCACGAGTCTTCGATCGATGTGGTAGGCGATCTGCTACGCCAGACCCGCGCGAGCCGGCTCAGCCGGCGCGCCGTCCTGCGGCGTGGCGTCGCGCTGGGCCTCAGCGCGCCGGCCATCGCGGCGCTGCTGGTCGCCTGTGGCGG
>DAOKZM010000003.1:0-8394 GCA_035325665.1 Thermomicrobiales bacterium
CGCGCACTCGCACATCGTCGAGGAAGTCGACGACCTACAGCCGGCCGGCGGCGAGGCGTTGCTCGATAGACGCCAGGCACGAGCGGCGATAGATGGCGTGCAGTGTATCATACGTGTGGGCGCCGCCCTGGTGACTGCGACCGGGCGGTGTCGTCGGGATGACGACGTCTGCCTCGGTGGCGAGCCGAGCCATCGCGTCCAGCAGCCGGAGCGACAGGTCCGGCATGTCGCAGGCGACGACCAGGACACGGTCGTGTCGAGCGTGGCGTAGCGCCGTCGCGATCCCGCCGAGCGATCCGGTATCCGGATATTCGTCTGCGACGACACGGACGCCGAACCGGTGGTAGGGGGGGCGGTCACCGAGGAGGAACACGTCGTCGCTGACCATCGCGACGACGGAGGCGACGCGCTCTACCAGCGTGCGGCCATGCACCTCGATCAGCGCCTTGTCGGTCCCCATCCGCCGGCTCAACCCGCCGGTCAGCACCGCGGCGCTCAACGGCTCGATCATTCGCGCCATCGCCCCCTCCCTGCCGGGGCCGATTGTACCGAAGCCCGCTCCTGCCAACTCCGGCTGTGCCTGCCAACGATCTTCTGTTAGACTCTCGGTAACGATCACGGACGGTGTGAGGAAGGTGGTCCGCCATGGACCGGCCGACGACATCCGAGACGGACCGCTAAGCAGCACCCGGCAATACGCCGCGGTGCTGATTCGTCTCTGACGCCGGTTCGCCCGCTCCACGCGGCGCCCGCCCGACGCCGTCCAGGCGCCCACGGAGCGTGGGGCCAGCACGGGGAACGGCGAAAGGAGACGCGCCATGAACTCGTCGTTGATCTCCAAGATCGAGAAGTCGCGCCGGTATGCCGAGGAGCCGGAACGGGTCAAGTTCCAGTCATTCGTCGTCCAGTTCCAGGGGAACAACGACACGTACACAACGTCGATGGACGGCAACGAGTTCAACTGCACCTGCCACTTCTTCGCGGTGCAGGGCATGGGGACGTGCGCGCATATCATGGCGATGCAACGCATGCTCCACGACATGCTGACCGAGGAGCAGCAGACGGCGGGGGCTCCGGTCACGCTGTCGAGCTTCTAACGGGACGACGCGGCGCCGCTGCGCCGGTCTGGGGAAGACCGGCGCGGCGAGGATTCCTCCAAGTCAGTTCGGGCTGAAGTCCGCATCACGGCGGCCCGGCACAACGCCGAGCGTGATGACGTGCGTGCGACCGCCCGCCTCGACCAGCTCACGTCGGTCGAACCCCGACGACAGCTCGTTCGCCGAGCGCCGGACGATCGGTGGGACCTCCGAGATCACGCCGGGCGGCACGATGTCCAACATCGATCCTGCCGCAAGCCTGAGTGCCGCGTAGTAGCGCAGCAGCATGCGGGTCGCCTGACGCATCGAGCCTACACTCATCTCAAGCTACATTTGCTCGAACCGCAGGACGTTCAACACAAAGACGTGCGCGCCTCCCAATACGACCGGCTCGACAGAGTCGGACAGGATCTCCGCGTCGACCTCGGCAGCAATCGTCGACGACGCCTCGACGCGCGCCCTGGCGACGCGTTGGACGATCGCCGCCGCGGCCACAGCCCGGTTGTCGTCCACGCCGACCAGGACGGCCGCCGTCCCGCTTCGCAAGAAGCCACCCGTAGAGCCGATGTAGGTCGCACCGCATCCTGCGCCGACGAGGTCATGCAACAGGCGCGAAGCATCATAATCCTGCACAATCGCGACCAGCAGCTTCATTCGCGGGCGATCCTCTCGCGCGGACCCATCCGGGGCGAAAGGATACCCCGAATCGACGGGATGACGGAGGAAGGCAGTCGATGACCGGGCCGAGCGCGCATCTTGGCGATCTCAGTTGGCCGGAGGCCGACGAACTACTCCGCCAGCGGCCCGTCGGCCTGCTGCCGATCGGCGCGACCGAGGCCCACGGCCCCCATCTGCCGCTCGACACCGACGTCATCATCGCAGTGGCCACCGCCGAGCGCGCCGCCGCTCGCCTCGCCGAGTCGGGCGCCATCGCGCTCGTCCTGCCGCCGATCGCCTACACCGTGTCGTTCGTCGGGACCTCGTTTGCCGGGACGACCCCGGTCGAGGCCGATCCGTTCGAGGCCTACCTGGTCAGTCTGCTCAGCCAGGCTGCCCGCCAGGGATATCGGGCGCTGATCTGCTGTAACGCGCACCTCGAGCCAGAGCACGTCGCCCGCGTCCAGCGCGCTTGCCAGGCGGCTGAGGACGGCAGCGGCATTCCCGTCCGGGCGCCAGACCAGCGCGCGGAAAGCCATGCCGCGCGGCTGAGCGAGGAGTTCCGGCGCGGCGCGCGCCACGCGGGCAGCTACGAGACATCGATTCTTCTGGCCGTGAGACCAGACGCAGTGGACATCGAGGAGATGCGCGTCCTGCCTCCGGTCTGGATCGACCTCCCGGCGCGGCTCCGGGCCGGCGCCCGGACCTTCGCCGATGCCGGCGCCGTTCTGGGGTACTTCGGCGATCCGTCGCGCTCAACCGCCGAAGAGGGTCACGCCCTGCTCGACGCGCTGGCCGAGATCATCGTCAGCGCGATCCCGCTACACTGACCGCGCGATCCGGCGTTAGTGGTCGCCAGACGCGAGCCGCTGTCGCCAGTCGTCGAGGGTATCGGACAGCGTCGTCTCGATCGACACGCGCGGTTCCCAACCGACGCGCGCACGGAATCGGGACGCGTCGCCGACGAGCACCGGGACGTCCGACGGTCGCAGACGGGCCGGGTCCTGCCGGACCTCCACCGGCACGCGGGAGAGCGCGATCAGCCGGTCCAACAGGTCGCCGATGCGACGACCGACGCCGCTTGCGAGGTTATAGACTTCGCCAGGGACGATGTCGCTGGCTACAAGCCTATAGGCCCGCACGACGTCGCGGACATCGAGGAAGTCGCGGACCGCGTCGAGATTCCCGGTCAGGATCACCGGCTCAATCCGGCCAAGCTCGGCCTCGGCTATCTGTCGAGCGAAGCTGGACAGCACGAAGCGATCGCTCTGCCCAGGCCCGACATGGCTGAATGGGCGAAGCCGGACCACGGGCATCTGATACGACAGTGCGTACTGATAGGCGAGCATGTCTTGGGCGATCTTTGACACTGCATAGGGATTACCGGGACGAAAGGGCTGCGTCTCGGTCACTGGCGTCTCTTCCGGCTCGACGAACCCGTACTCCTCGGCCGAACAAATTGAGACGATCCCGGCGCCGAACCCGCCGGCGCGAACCGCCTCGAGCACGTTGAGCTGCCCGAGGACGTTGTTCGTCAGCGTCTCGGCCGGCGCAGCGACCGACTTCGGCACATAGCTCTGGCTGGCGAGGTGAAAGATGACGTCCGGCGCGACGTGCCCGATCGTGCGTTGGACCAGCGCGTCGTCGCGAAGATCGCAGGCGAGCACGCGAGTGCGCGCGCCAAGCGAGGACGCGCGCCGGCCCAGTCCGACGATCTGCCAGTCGGTCTCGCGTTCGAGCTCCGCGACGAGGTGCCGCCCGACGAAGCCGGTCGCTCCGGTGATGAGCGCCGCCGTCACCGCACCGGCTCCGGCGCTCAGGAGGCGCGTACCGCCAGCGGCCCGGCGGCCTCGCGGAGTGCCTCAGCGAGGTCGGTGCGCTCCCAGGGCAGGTCAAGATCCAGCCGGCCGAAGTGCCCGTAGGCAGCAACCTGCCGGTAGATCGGTCGCATCAGGTCGAGATCCTCGATGATGGCCAGCGGCCGGAGGTCGAACATGTCAGTGATCAACGCTGCCAACCGCTCGTCCGAGACCGCCCCGGTCCCGAACGTCTCGACGTGGTACGAGAGCGGGTGGGCGACGCCGATGGCGTAGGAAATCTGCAGCTCGCATCGCTGGGCCAGCCCGGCGGCGACGACGTTCTTGGCGACGTAGCGTGCCGCATAGGCGCCGGAGCGGTCAACCTTCGTCGGGTCTTTGCCCGAGAATGCGCCGCCGCCGTGGCGGGCCATCCCGCCGGAGGTGTCGGCGGTGATCTTCCGCCCGGTCAGTCCAGCGTCGCCCATCGGACCGCCGATGACGAACCGGCCGCTCGGGTTGATCAGGATTTTGGTCTGGTCGTCGAGCATTTCGGCCGGGATGACCCGGCGGATGACCTCTTCGGTCACGCCATCGCGGATATCGACGTTCGAGACATCCTCGTCGTGCTGCGTTGAGATCAGGACGGTGTCTACTCGCCTGGGGAGTCCGTGATCGTACTCAACCGTGACCTGGCTCTTGCCGTCTGGCCGGAGGAACGGCAGCGAACCGTCGCGCCGTGCGCCGGCCAACCGCCGGGTGAGATCGTGGGCGAGCGAGATCGGCAACGGCATCAGCTCCGGCGTCTCGTCGCAGGCGAAGCCGATCATCATGCCCTGGTCACCCGCGCCGATCCGGTCGCGCTGGTCGTGCTGCTCGCCGGAGCGCACCTCCAGCGCCGCATCGACCCCATGCTGGATATCGGGCGACTGCTCCTTGATCGAGGTGATGACCCCGCAGGTGTTGGCGTCGAAGCCGTAAGCATCGCTCGTGTAGCCGATGTCGCGCACGACGTCGCGGGCGATCTTCGGGATGTCGACGTACGTGCTGGTTGTTATCTCACCGAAGACAACGACCAGCCCGGTCGTCGCTGCCGACTCACAGGCGACGCGCGCGTCGGCGTCCTCGGCGAGGATGGCGTCGAGGACCGCGTCGGAAATCTGGTCGCAGAGCTTGTCCGGATGGCCCTCGGTCACCGATTCCGACGTGAAGAACGCCCGGGGCGATCGCATGAACGATGTCGGCATCTTGACGGTTCTCCTCCAGTTAGCGTTACACGAGCGGTCGATCGGGCCGGCGGCTGGCTAGGTGCCGTGCTCCCACGACGTCAGGTAGGCGGCCTGCTCATCAGTCAGTTCGTCGATCTCGATGCTCATCGCCCCCAGCTTGAGACGCGCGATCTGCTGGTCGATCTCCTGCGGGACGACGTAGACGCGCTTCTCGAGCTCGTGCCCGTGCGAGACGAGATATGAGCACGCTAATGCCTGGTTGGCGAACGACATGTCCATGACGCTGGCCGGGTGGCCCTCGGCGGCGGCCAGGTTGATCAGCCGCCCCTCGCCCAGCACGATCACGCGCTTGTCCCCGGAGACCTGGAACTCCTCAACGAAAGGCCGCAGCATCCGCCGGCCCTCGCCGGCCATCTCCTCCAGCGCCGCCATGTTGATCTCGGAGTTGAAGTGGCCGGCGTTGCTGATGATCGCGCCGTCGCGCATGTTCTCGAAGTCGTCGCGGTCGATGACGTTGATGTTCCCGGTGGCGGTGATGAAGATGTCGCCGATCGTCGCCGCCCGCTCCATCGTCGTCACGGCGAAGCCGTCCATCGCCGCCTCAAGCGCTCGGGTCGGGTTGATCTCGGTCACGATGACGCGCGCTCCCATGCCCTTGGCGCGCATCGCGATCCCCTTGCCGCACCAGCCATAGCCGGCGACGACGATGACCTTCCCGGCCAGCAGGATATTGGTCGCTCTCAGAATGCCGTCGAGCGTCGACTGTCCGGTGCCGTAGCGGTTGTCGAAGAAGTGCTTGGTGTCGGCGTCGTTCACGGCGATGACCGGGAACTCCAGGACGCCGTCGCTCTCCATCGCCCGCATCCGGACGACACCGGTCGTCGTCTCCTCGGTCGCGCCGATCATGCCTTCGAGCATCTCGCGCCGCGAGCGGTGGAGCGTGCTGACGACATCCGCGCCGTCATCGATGACGATGTGCGGGTGGTGGTCGATCGCGGCGTTGACGTGGCGGTAGTACGTCTCGGCATCCTCGCCCTTGATGGCGAAGACGGGAATTCCGTCATCGACGAGGGCGGCGGCCACGTCGTTCTGCGTCGAGAGCGGGTTGCTGGCGCAGACGACCGCTTCGGCGCCACCGGCCCGCAGTGTCAGCGCAAGGTTGGCGCTTTCGGTGGTGACGTGGACGCAGGCGACGATCCGCACCCCAGCCAACGGCTTCTCGCGCTCGAAGCGCTCGCGGATCAGCGCCAGAACCGGCATCTCGCGCGCAGCCCAGGCGATCTTGCGGTGGCCGTCGTCGGCCAACCCTCGGTCGTAGATGTCGTACTTCATCTGGGTCGTGTCGGCCACGGGCTACCTCTCTCCTGTTCGTCCGGCCAGCGCCGGGCGACCCGGCAACGCCTTGACCACATCCGCGTACTCGGGGAACGACTCGGTGAAGCGCCGGACGAACTCATCCGACGAGTACTCATGGCTCTGGGTGCCCTTGACCTCGACGACGAACGTCGCGGCCTGCGAGCCGAGTCGCCCGGCGATCTCCCACGGCAGCCCAGCAAGCATGCCGCGAATCAGGCCGGCGCGGTAGCCGTCGCCCGCGCCGGTCGGATCGACCACCTTACGCGCGCGTGCGGCGGGGATTCGATACTCGGCCTTGCCATGGTCGTCGTAGATGGTCGAGCCGAGCTCTCCATACGTCACGACGACGGTCTGGCTGGCGCGGATCAGCTCATCGCGAGTCTTGCCGGTCTTCTCACTGATCATCGCGAACTCGTAGTCGTTGCCGATCAGCATCCGCGCCCCGGCGATGCCCTCGCTGAGGGCCGAGCCTGGGAGAGCGATGATCTGCTGTCCCGGGTCGAAGATGTAGGGGATGTTGGACGCGGCCAACTCGCGACCGTGGCGGATCATCGCCTCAGGGTCGGTCGGAGAGATCACCCCGAGGACGGCTCCATCGACGTGGTCGCTGGCGGCAACCTCACGCGCCCTGGTCATCGCACCGGGATAGAAGCCAGTGATCTGATTGTCCGAGCGATCCGTGGTGATGAACGCGCTGGCGGTACGTTCGTGCTCTATCAGATGGATGCCCGAGGTATCGACGCCGAGCCGCTCCAGCTCAACCCGGTACTCGTCGAAATCGACACCGACGGTCGCGACGATCCGGCATGGCGCGCCGAGCAGCGCCAGACTGTACCCGATGTTTCCGGCGACGCCACCGCGCTGCCGATCGAGCGAGTCGACTAGAAACGACACGTTCAACACGTGGATCTTATCGGGCAGGATGTGGTCCTCGAAGTGGCCGGGGAAGACCATGATGTGGTCGTAGGCGAGCGAGCCTGAGAGCAAGACGGTCAAGGGGCATGTCTCCGGTGTTCAATGCACGACAACACCGCCCGTCTCTTCGGGTGGCGCAACTACGGGACTATAGCACACGCTCCCCCGCCGCCTGAGACAGCCCGGACAGCGCCTCGCGGACAACCGTCGACGGCACGCCGGCCTCGATCGCTACCCCGCCCTCTGCTCGCGGGAGCACCCAGTGCAAGGCGCCATCGACGTTCTTCTTGTCATGGGACAGGTTGGCGAGCACCTGCTCGATGTCGGTGTCGAGCTCCACCGGAAGACTGGCGCGCCGAAGCAGCACGCGAACACGCTCGATAGCATCCGGTCCGATCCGGTCGAGCGCGGCAGCGATCCCGTACACTGTCAGGAGGCCCAGGGCGATAGCCTCTCCGTGGCGGTAGCGATAGCCATCCGCCTCGACCGCATGGCCGGCAGTATGGCCGAAGTTCAGGATCATCCGCAGGCCCGCCTCGCGCTCGTCGGCCTGTACCACCGATGCCTTGATCGCCACGTTACGCGCGAGAACCTCGACGACGCGGTCGTCGGGAAGTGGATCAATCGCGACCAATTCTAGCGTCTCGAGCAGGTCGGACCCGCCCAATGGAGTGCTGGGCTGGATCAGCGCGTGCTTGATGACCTCGGCCATCCCCGAACGATACTCTGCTGGGGGCAGCGTCGCGAGAAAGCGCGGATCGATCAGGACCACCCCCGGCTGATAGAACGCTCCGGCCAGGTTCTTCCCGGCCGGGAGGTTCACGCCGGTCTTGCCACCGACGCTGGAATCGACCATCGCCAGCAGTGAGGTCGGAAGCTGGACCAATGGTAGTCCGCGCAGGCAGACGCTGGCCACGAACCCCGCCAGGGCACCGCCGACCCCCCCGCGGGGCGCGACGACACCGTCGCGGCGAGTGCCGCCGCCCGCCGTCATCTCTCGGCAGAGCCGCTCGACCTCGCCCAGTCCCTTGCTCGACTCACCAGCCGGCACGGTCAACAGCTCGACACCAAGACCGGCATCGCCGAGCGTGGTAGCGACTCGATCGGCCCATAGTGGGGCCACCTGCTCGTCGCTGACGATCCAGGCACGTCCGGCGCGCGGCCAGCGGTTCCGGATGACCACACCCAGCAAGTCGCTCGCTCCGGTGGAGACGTAGATGTCCGAGCGGCCCGATGGCGTCAACAGCGAATGGCGCGGTGTTCGCCCGGCTCGGGCCGCCGCGCCCACCGCATCGGCAATGGCATCCACCCCCGCGGGCGCGTCGAGCCCGGTCGTGTCGATCG
>DAOKZM010000003.1:8404-18902 GCA_035325665.1 Thermomicrobiales bacterium
CGCCCGCGCATACATCGCCGCGCGGGCAGCCATCAAATCGCGGAGGCGCGCTTCGGCATCGCCGGCCAGAAGCGGCCGCTCAGCGACGCGGCCGTCCGCGCCGGCCTGCTGCCGGACCCGCGCGACGAGGGCTGCCGGGTCGGCGGTCAGCCCGACGACGATGCTGTCCGGGCGCCAGGCTGCCCAGTTCTCCTCGGCGAGGACGGCTCCGCCGCCGGTGGCGATGACAGCCGGGCCGCTCCGGCAGGCTGCGGCGACCACCTCTCGCTCGATGGCGCGAAACACCAGTTCACCGAATCGGCCGAAGAGCTCGGAGATCGGCATTCCGATGCGCGCGGTAATGACATCGTCGGTGTCGATGACCGGGAGTCCCCATCGCTCGCCAAGCGCCCTGGCGAGCGACGACTTCCCGGCGCCGCTCGGCCCGATCAGGACGATTCGCGCGGGCAGATCCGCCATCTCTGCTCCCTGTTCTTTCCGGACCCGACCGCGGGCCAGCTACCGCTCCGAGTATACTTAGCGCCAAACCCCACCTCGACACGATCAGCAGCCGTGACGGTTGTGGGGCGATTCTTGACGAATTGTCGCCTTTACTGGCGCCTAGCGCATCAACCAGAATACCGGGCGCGGACGACAGAATGTGGTCGAGTTTGGGTCGCGCTCGGAGGAGGACTGGCTCAGTATGGCTCGTATCCTGGTAGCCGACGATGACTCCGGGATTCGCTCTCTGATTCTCGAGCTATTCGAGGACGAGGGCTACGACGTTGATGAGGCGGCGAACGGCGCCGCGGTCATTGATGCGCTCAAGTCGGGTGACCCACCCGATCTCGTCCTGATGGACGTGCGGATGCCCGACGTCACCGGCCTCGACGTGCTGCGCACCTTGAGCGAGCAAGGCGACGGTCCATTCCCGATCATCGTCATGACCGCCTACGGCTCGGCGTCGATCGCCATCGACGCGATTCAGTTCGGCGCGTACGACTACGTCACCAAGCCGTTCGATCTGGAGGACGTCCTGATCCGGGTCCAGCGCTTCTTCGAGCGCCAGGCGCTGGCGAATGAGGTGCAGAAGCTCCGCCAGCTCGCCGAGCGCGATCCGAACGAGTACATCATTGGCAACAGCCCGGCGATGCAGGAGGTCTTCAAAAGCATCGGCCGCGTGGCCCGGACCGACGCGACCGTTCTCATTACCGGAGAGACCGGCACCGGCAAGGAGCTGGTGGCGACGACGATCCACCGCAACTCCGGCTACGCCCACGGGCCATTGATCAAGGTCAACTGCGCGGCACTCCCCGAGACGCTGCTCGAGAGCGAGCTGTTCGGGCATGAGAAGGGCGCGTTCACCGGGGCTATCGCCCAGAAGAAGGGCCATTTCGAGCGCGCCAACCGCGGGACGATCTTCCTCGACGAGATCGGCGAGATGACCCTCTCGACCCAGAAAAAGCTGCTCCGCGTCCTCCAGGAGCGCGAATTCGAGCGCGTCGGCGGGACCGTGCCGGTCAAGGGCGACGTCCGCGTTATCACCGCGACCAACAAGAACCTGGCACAGGAGGTCCGCGAGGGCGCGTTTCGCGAGGATCTCTACTTTCGCCTGAACGTCATTGAGATCTACCTGCCGCCGCTACGCGACCGTCGCGACGACATCCCGCTGCTCGTCGAGCACTTCCTGCACAAGCACCGGATCAGCGCCTCGTCGACGCCGACCCAGATCGCGGCCGGCGCGATGCGGATGCTGATTCAGCACGACTGGCCGGGCAACGTCCGCGAGCTGGAGAACGTGATCGAGCGCGCGATCGTCATGTCCCAGGGCGGGATCATCACCGAGGACCTGATCACGTTCTCCTCCGCCGACCAGGGTCACTTCATCGATATCGCCAGCAGCGTCCGCAGCCGCACGCCGATGCGTGAGGTGCTGCAGGACGTCGAGCGGCAGATGATCCGCGAGGCGCTGCGCCAGTCCAGCGGCGACCGCGTCGCCGCCGCAAGCGTCCTCGGCATCGAGATGGCCGATCTCACGGAGAAGCTCGGGAACTACGGCATCCCGCTCGAAACATCGGTGGTATAGACGACGTCGATGACGTCCTCCGGCGATCGAACCCGCGCATTGCCGACGACCGGGATCGACCGCAGCAACGCGGGACTCTGACGCAGTTCGCGAAGCGCCCATCGCCGGACCTCGTCGAGCCGGCCCTTCGAAAGGCGGCGTCCCTCGTCGTAGTAGACCTGGGCGGCCATCCCGACGATGAACGTCCCGGTGAAGGCGATGACGACCTTCGGCACCGCGCCGGCCGCGAACGGCATCAGCGCGGCGAGGTCGCGCGCAACCGTCCGCCAGAACAACCCCGCGCCAACCACCGGCGCCATCTCGCGATAGATCGCCAGCCGATTGCTGGTATCGCGGCCGTATATCGCCGCGAGCTTGTAGATCATCATGAGCTGGTTCTTGGTGAGGATGATTGTGTCTGCGCCGGCCGCCAGCAGTCCGTCGACGACCGGCACCAGCGCCGGCACGTTCGAGACGACCGCGAACTGGCCATTCACCCGCGACGTGGTATTCACGACGTACTGCGCGGCGGCGCGCCGGAGTCTGGGGTAGAGCCGGCCGAGCGACAGCTCGAGGTCCTGCTCGCGCTCGAACATCGCCTGCCAGACCCGCTCAACGGGCTCGCTCCGCGAGAACACGAGCACCCGCGCATCGGCATGCGACCGCGCGCGCCAGGCAGCATCATCGACGAGGATCAGCTCGGCGGGCTCCGGGAGGGGCTCGTCGTCGCCAGAGGCGACGATGCTCATCCGCGCCTCGGGGCCGAAGATGTCGAGCGCGGCTTGGCGAGCATCGGCAGCCGTGGCGGCGACGACCGCGATGCGCGGGCGTCTCAGCGCCACCTCTTCGAGTTCATCGAACGACATCTCGCGAACGATCTGGAAGATCTGCCGGGCCGAGTCGACCGGGCCAAGAAATCTGGATGGTTGTGGCGCCACCTGTGGCTCGCTTCTCCGTGCTGATGCGCGGCAATCATCTTGGGCCGGCATGCTCGAACATCGTCGCGCAGCGACTTTGCATGACTCAGGCCACCTCCGGCGAGGCAGCGGCCGCCTGTTCCGAGCGGGCGAGGATAGCGCGCGCTTCGGTAGCGATCCAGTCGCGGAGGTGATCCGGCGCGATGATATCGACCATCCCGCCGTAGCGCAGCACCCAGCGCTGGAATTCGGGCGTCACCTGGATCGACGCGCGGTAGATCACCGAGCCATCGGCCTGGCGCTCGGCCATATCGCCCTCGTGCCACTCCTCCTCGGCGACCCACTCCGCGGCCGGCGGGTGAAAACGCAAGACGACCTCGTCGACCGGCGCGTCGAGGCCACGCATGATCCCCCAGCCGGACGCCAGAAAGCGGCCGACGTCGAAGCCGACCGGCGGAGTGAACCGCTGGGGCAGCACCTCGATGCGCCGGATTCGGTCGATCTTGAAGAACCGCACGTCCTCGCGGAGGTGACAATAGCCGAGGATCTGCCACGACTTGTCGTAGGGGACGATGGCCAACGGATCGACGACCCGTTCCGTCTCTTCGCCACCGCGCGAGGCGACGCGATAGGTCAGCTGCAGGCGCTGGCTCCGCGAGATGGCCCGCGCCACCTCGCCGAGGATCGACGTGCGCCGGCCATCGGTCGGCGCAGTGGGGGCGTCTCCGAACCGCTCGACGAAGCGGCGCAGATCCTCGGGGAATACCGAGGTCAGACGCCGGATCGCCGACGCCAACTCCTCCTGCGGAACCCCGCCATAATTGAGACCCGCCTGCGCGGCGAGGATCAACGCTAGCGCCTCTGGAACGGAGTAGTTCACCGATGGCAGCCGCGGCACCGGGCCGTGGAAGTAATAGCCGGACCCGCGTTCGGCCCGCACGTCCCAGCGCAGCCGGTGCCGGATGACCTGGACATCATTCGTGATCGAACGGACGGAGACCTCGAAGCGATCGGCCAACCGCTGGCGCGTCCACTGGCGCGGAGCGGATTGAATCAACCAGATGATCTCGAGGAGACGAGCGACGCGCCGCGTCTCCTGCTCACGTCCCATCCTCACTCACTCCAACATCGGGCGCAGCCCACGTAGCAGCCCGGCCATCATCGTCCGTGCCGCCTGGAACTCACCGAACGTGATATCTCCCGCCCGCTGGCCAAGGGCATCGAAACCTGGGATATTCGCGAGCCGACGCCGGTCCATCGCAGTCCGGTCAAGACCATGCTGCTGCCACCAGTGGGGCACGGCGTGAACGAGCATCCCGCGATCCATCGCGGCGCGAACGATCAGCGGATCCCCGGTCAGACTGTCGATCGCCAGCACGTCGATCCGCGCACCAGCGCGCATTGGAACTGAAATAGGAACATAGCCGGGCGGAAGATGGACGCCAGGATACAGCAGGACACTACACGGCGCCTCGGGTGGGTCAATCCCCGGAATGCACTCGCCCGTGTCATCCGTCCAGTCAACCCGAGCGACTCGCGCCGGGCGAGGTGAGCCGGGGGAGAGGACTTCACTGAGAGGCTCGGTCTGCGCCGACTTGTCACTGGTGACGACGGTCGCGCCACGGGAGAACGCCTGCCAAAGCGCATGTGACGGCACCGCGTCAGCGTTCTGACAGCCCAGGACGATGACGCTCGACTGCTTGGGAACGTCAAGCAGCGAATCGACGGCGATGTGCGGGACCTCGATGGTCTGCAGGAGCCGCCGCGCCGTCGACATCTTGCTGCTGACGACGGCAATCGCCTGCGGCGACCACTGGCGCAGCCGATGTAGCGTCCGGGAGAATGCGGCAGCATCATAACGGAGCGATAGCCGATACGCGTCGGCTGCCCGCGTGTCGGCCGTCGGCCGGACGCCGTCGAGCGCGATGGCCAGGTCATCGGCCCGTGAGTTTCCTCCCGGTGTGGCCGATGTCGATTCGTTCCCCTGCGCAACCACGGTAGCACCCCTTCGTTGGCGCTGGCGCAACTCATCACCTGACGCCACGATAACGAGCCGGAGGGAAGGAAGTCGTTCCCTCTGCGCCATGATCGTGGGTAATTCAGGCGCGGTCGCCCGCTAGCCGTGCCACCGCGGACGGTTGCCAACGCGAATGTTCAAGACGTGCATGAGGGTTCGCACGAGAAGCAGCGCCGGCAACAGGCTCGCCAGAACACCGAAGAGCAGCCATCTCTCTCCAGGACCCACACACCCCTCCAACCTGAGATCGTCAACCGCCGCGCTGGTATGCTTTATCGACGCTCGGCCGTGCGCAGATGCGACCGATGCACCACTTGCCGTGCGGCGGCTGTCCACACGCAGATCATACCGTCTAGCCACGCTTCGTGGCGTGGCTGGAACGACATTCAGCGGCACGCCTGCTGGAAGGACCGTCGATACGATGCTCCAAACCGCGATGTGGCTCATCCCAATCGCGCCGTTCATTATCGGGATCGCGACGACCTGGAGCCTCCGCGAGGCGTTCGAGGAGACGGTCTGGTTCAACGCGGCCTACGCGCTGACCCTCGGCGTCGTCTACCTTGCCGAGGTGGCGGGCTTCGGCTTCGTCTCGACCTCCCCAACCGGCGCTGGCGGCGCCCTCGGTCTCGTGTCCGGCTTCACGGCACAGGGTGTCGCCCGCTACCGCTGGAAGAAGGAGCAGTACGCCAAGGCCGTCGCGAAGGCGGCCGAGCAACGCCGGCTGGCGGCCGAGCGCAAGCGTCAGGGTGTCACCACCAAACCTGCCGAGGAGAGCTCCATCATCGTCAACGCATTCCGCGTTGCTGGCGCGCTGGAGCGCTCCCGCCGCCAGGCGAAGCGCCGCGCGGCGAGCCGCCCGACATCCACCGACCAGTAGTCGAAGATTATGTCACGTGGTCGGGGCGATCACGCAGCTGTGCCGCGGCGGTCGGCAGCAGCTCGCCGTCGGCAAACGACTCGCACAGCGCCGCGTCGTCGAACCATGACGCGGGCGGCATGTGGCCCCAGAACGTCGCCCGGCGCGGGTCGTTGAGCGTCCAGCGGATCGGCTCCCAGTCGGGATCAGCCAACAGATAGTCGCTGGCGTAGAGCTCGATGCGGTTCCCGTCCGGGTCGCGCAGGTACAGGAAGAACGCGTTCGACAGCCCGTGCCGCCCCGGCCCCCGCTCGATACTCCCCGCCCAGCCGCCCGCCGCCAGCACGTCGCAGGCACGCAGCACCGACATCGGGTCGGTCACCCAGAAGCCGAAGTGATGGACGCGCGGGCCGATCCCGTTCATCACCGCGAGGTCGTGGACATTCTGCTTGCGCTGGAGCCAGACCGCCCACAATTGACCGTCGTCGGAGACGGTGTACTCCGAGCAGCCGAAGCCAAGCTCTTCGGCGTACCAGCGATAGGCGGCGGCGACATCGGGAACCTGGCAGTTGAAGTGGTCGAAGCGCATGACCTGAGCGCCGCGATACAGGTCGAACCGTTGCAGCAGCCGCTCGACCTGCTCCATCCCGGCGACGAACTCGAGCGGCAGGCCGGCGGGGTCGTGGAAGCGCAGCGCCCGACCGTGTCCCGGCTCCCGGCCGGCTTCAATCCATCGCGACTCGAGACCGCCAGTTGCCGCGTGGCGCGCCAACCGCTCCAGGTCGTCCTCGCTCGCCACCTTGAAAGCGAGATGCCCCGCCCCGGGTGACGCCGCCTTTCGCAGCACGAGCGAGTGGTGGTCACGCTCCTCCAGCCCACGCAGATACAGCGCGTCGGCCGTGCGTTCGGTCTCGACGAAGCCGAGTGCGTCGATGTAGAACGCGCGGGCACGTTCGAGGTCGGTCACCCGGTACTCACCGTGAGCCGACCGGACGATATTCGCTCCCGAGCGCGGCTCCGGCCTCCCCCGATGAATCTCGACGGTCGATCGCAGATTGCTCACCATGGCAACTCGGGCCTTTCCGCCGGCTCACCGAGGTCGCCAGCGCTCCATTCCTCGTGGTAGATGCGGATCTCGTCGTTCGACCAGCGATCGGCCTGCTCGACCGGGGTCGGCGGCTCAATCAGGTCGCAGTAGCGCGAGCGGAAGAACGCCAGCGGGCCGCTCGCGCGATCCTGTCCGACTTCGTGGAGCGCAATGACCTCGCCGACGACGATCCAGTGGTCGCCCCCCTCGTGGATAGCGCTCGTCCGGCAGGAGAGAGCCACCAGCGAGCCGCTCAGCAGCGGCGCTACCGGGCCGCGGTGGAGACGCACTGTGCGCGCGGCATCCTCCTTGTTCGCCCCGGCGAACTGGCGCGACACCTGCATCTGGCGGTCGCTGAGGATGTTGATCGCGAATCCCTCGACCTGCTCGATCAGCCGCGCCATTCGCGCTGACTTGCCGACGCAGAACAGCACCAATGGCGGGTCGAGCGAGACGGACGTGAACGAGTTGGCCGTCATGCCGTGGACGTGATCGCCGTGCGTGACGGTGATCACCGTCACGCCGGTGGCGAACTGCCCGACAGCGCGACGAAACGCTGCCGAATCGACGGCGGGGAGATCGTTCATCCCGCGCCGTCCCCATCGGCCGCCGCGCTGCCGGTCGCCGCCTGGCGACCCTCGGCGATGAACTCGCGGACCATCTCCATATACGGCTTGCGGTCGTAGGTATTGAACAGCGCGCCAGCCATCCGGACCGGATCGCCGAAGAAGAAGCGCTCGTAGAGCACCTGCCGGGAACCAAACGACGAAACCGCCGTGTCCCACGCCAGCCGGAAGAGTGCCACCCGGTCGCGGGCGTCGGCGCGGGCCGCGGTCAGATACCGGTCGATGGCCGGACCGATCTCGCCGTTAATATCGGCCTCGGTCGGCGTCGCCATCAGGCCACTGGCCGAGAGCTGCTGGATGATCTCGACGAAGCGCGGGTAGAGCTTGGGATACAGGTTCCGGGCGGCGTCGAGCGGCTCGCGGGCCGGAGTCATGATTCCCCAGCGGTCGAGCTGGGCGTCATTCTCGGCCGTGGCCTTGAGCGCCCGCATGCACTCCAACCCGATGATGATCTCCGAAACCTTCTCGTGGACGTGCTGGAATGGTTCGATCGCGATGGTATCGACGATCAGGCTGGCGAGACCCAGCATGAACTCGGTCTTGGCGATGTTCTTGGCGATGACCTGATGTGCCATGTGGATGACGGCGTTCGTCGCGCCGAATGCGCCGTTGGCCAGCTCGGGATCACCGTAGAGGAACACCCGTTCCCACGGGACGAAGACGTTGTCGAAGAGGACAACGGCGTCCATCTCCTCGAACCGCGAGCCGAGCGGGTGGTCGTGCTTCGAGCGACCGAGGTCGTAGGTCTCACGACACAGGAACTTCAGCCCTGGCGCGCTGCAGGGGATGACGAACCCGAACGCGTAGGGCGCGTCGGCCGGGTCGGCCTTGACGACAGTGGACGGGAAGACCTCGATCTCGTCGGCGAGCGGGCCAAGCGTCGCCAGCATCCGCGCGCCGCGGATAACGATCCCGCCGTCCTTCTCCTCAACGACGCGCGCCGACAGGAACGGATCGGCCTGTTGCGACGGGCCGACCGAGCGGTTCGCCTGTGGGTTGATCAGCGTGTGGGTCAGGCACAGGTCCTCTTCGCGGGCCTTGCGGTAGTACGCCTCGACGTTCTTGCCAAAGTCGGGGTTGCCCTTGGCGAAGTAGTCGTGAGCGCCAGCGAACGCCATCAGCGAGGAGCTGAGGTAGTCAGGCGTCCGTCCGGGCATGCCGTGCGAGTAGTCGGCCCAGGTCTTGAACGCCCGGCCCCGTCGCTGCAGGTCAGCGCGCGAGTGGGGCTGCATGAACGCGGCGCCGACCCGCTCGCCGGTATCGGGCGAGTCGTAGGTCAGGTCGTCGCGGTACTGCGGGTCGTGCTGCATGTCGTAGAGATGAGCGAGGCTCTCGATGACGTTGCGGAACGCGCGGTGCTCCGTCACATCGCGCACGAGCTCGCCCTCGATATAGACCTCGCGCGGCGCTGCCTTCAGCCCGTCGATGAACTGCTGGCCGGTTCGTGCTCCCATCGGGGATGCCTCCTCGTCGTAGCTGCCGGCGAACACCGTCGTTCGCCGTTCTCGATCACGATTCCGCGGCGATGACCGGATTTTCCAATGCTCCCAGGCCATCGACCTCCAGCCGCATCACGTCGCCGGGGTAAATGTGGCTGATCCCCTTCGGCGTCCCAGTCAGGATGATGTCGTCCGGCTCGAGCGTCATGAACTCGCTGATGTACTCGATCAGCGCCGGGATGTTGCGGACGAAGAGCGACGTCGAGCCGGTCTGCCGCTGCTCGCCGTTGACGAAGGCCCGCAGCTCGAGCGCATGCGGGTCGTCGATCTCATCGACGACGAGGTACGGGCCAAGCGGGCCGAACGTGTCGAAACCCTTGGCCTTGACCGGTGGCCGGTAGAAGTCGGGGACGAAGTCACGAACTGTTACGTCGTTGGCGATTGTATAGCCGCGGACGTGATCCATGGCCTCGCCAGCGCGGATGCGCCGGCCACCCCGACCAATGACGACTGCCAGCTCGACCTCGTAGTGCATGTATTCGATATGGGGCGGGGCGATTACCGGAGCGCGGTGTCCGACGAGTGAAGTCAGCGGCTTGAAGAAGAGGGCCGGCTCCTCCGGCGACGACATGCCGAGCCCGGCGGCGTGGTCGGCGTAGTTGAGCGCCAGGCCGACGACTTTCCGTGGCTCGACCGGCGGCAGCCAGACGACATCGTCCGGGCGATAGAGCCGCCCGCCGTTGCCGCGCAGCAGCGAATCCCCCTCGATCGACTCACCGTGATGGATCTGTCCATCCGCCGCGAATCGGACCAGTCGCATGCAGCCTCCCTGCCTCGATCCCGTCCTCGCACCTGGCGAGGTCTCCAGCACGAGATTCGATAAGATGACACCACGGTACGGTGCGTCGCATTCGACACGGACGTCGACCGCACCGATCACTGGAACGACCACGAGCCGGAGGTCTCATCCTGTCTCAATCCCCGCATCGCCATTGTAGACGACCACTCCCGATCGGCAACTTCCGGGGCGGGCGGTGAGCCGCCACGTCGTCGTTGTCGCACCCTGGCTGCCACTGCCGGCCGACTTCGGCGGGGCGCTGCGAACGTACAACCTGGTCCGCGAGCTGGCGCGCCACGACGAGGTGACGCTGCTCTGCCCGGCTCGTCCGGACGAGCTATCACACGCGCTTGAGCTCGGCTCGGTCTGCAACGTGACGACTGTCCCCGCGCGCTGGACCCCCCGTCACCCAGCCAATCCCGGCAAGCGCCTCCAGCAACTGCGGTCGATCGGCAGCCGGCGATCGTTCGTCGAGCTTTCGACCTGGTCGGAGCAATTGCAGCGCGTCTTCGAGCGCCTCTTCCTGACGACGCGCGTCGACCTCGTCCAGTACGAGTCCACCCGCATGGCGCTGTTTCGGCCCCCGGCGCCTTGCCCGACCGTCGTTGATGCCCACGATGTCGAGGCCGAGCTCCTGCGACGCGTCGCGCGATCGTCGGCGCGCGACGTCGAGC
>DAOKZM010000003.1:18912-25632 GCA_035325665.1 Thermomicrobiales bacterium
TGGTGGACGGGAGTCTGTGCCCGACCTGCGGCGGCAAGGTCGAGTGGCTCGAGGCGCGGCTCTGGCGCAGCAGCGACCTCGGGGTTGCCACGTCGAGTCGTGACGCGCGCGCGATCGAGAGGGCCAGTGGCGTGCCGGCGCGCGTAATACCCAACGGAGTGGATGTCGAGGCGTACGCACGGCCGGCAGACTGGCCCGCCGGGCGGGACATCGTCTTCACCGGCGTCATGCGGCACCAGCCGAACAGCGACGCCGCGCGCTGGTACCTCGACGCGATCCGCCCGCTCGTGCGCCAGCGATTGCCGGACGCACGGGTCGTCTTCGCCGGCGCCGACCCGCCTGACTGGCTGCGTGACCGAGCGGCCAACGACGTCGTCGTGACCGGCCGGGTGGACGACATTCGGCCGTGGCTCTGGTCCGCCGGAGTCGCGATCGTCCCGTTGCGCTCGGGCGGCGGGACGCGGCTGAAGATCTTCGAGGCGTTCGCCGCGAGTGCGCCGGTCGTCTCGACGACGACGGGCGCCGAGGGAATCGACGGGATCGACAGATGTGCCATTCTGGCCGACGATCCCCAGTCGTTCGCCGATGCGGTCGTCGGCGTCCTCGGCGACGGCGCGCGGGCGAGCGTCCTGCGCGAGAATGGGCGAAAGCTGGTCGGTGAGTATGACTGGGCCACGATCGGGCGGCGGCTGGCCGCCGCGCACGATGAAGCGATCGAGCGGTTCGAGACACGGTCTCGCGACGCCGGCACGACGCCGCTCGACTGGTCCGGCCGGCTCTGGCGAAAGGGATAGGATGTGACGGACTCTGTACGGTGGCCGCGCCGGCCGTCGGACCCAGTGGCGTCGATGCAGCTTCCGCGGCACTACGGAAGCGTTCCGACGCTGTTCGGCGCGCCACCCGCCCGCTCGCCGGGTGACCTCAGCAGCGCCGATATCGTCTTCCTCGGCGTGCCATGGCAGGCGCCGGTGCCCGACTCGCGGATCGGCGCGGCAGGGTCCAACTATTTCGGCACTAACCTGACGCCGAGCACGTTCCGCACGAACTCCGTGAAGTACGGCGGCTACCTTCCCGAGCTGGACGTCGACGTATTCGAACGCCTGCGGCTGGTGGATTACGGCGACGTCGAGATCTCGAACGACCATGCGACGACGTTCGAGACAACGGTCGCGCGGGTCAGGGAGATCGTCCAAGCCGGCGCGATGTCGTTCACCCTCGGTGGCAACTCAGGCCCGTCGACCTACGGCGTGCTCAAAGGCATCGCCGAGGAGGCCAGCGGTCCGGTCGCCGTCGTCAACTTCGACGCGCACCACGACAATCTTCTCGGGGAAATCGATGAGGATGACCCCCGCATGCCGCGCTGGGGATCGACCTGGGCACGACGGATTCTCGATCTGCCGAACGTCGATCCCGCCCGCTACACCCACATCGGCCTGCGCGGCCCGCGCAACGACCGCGAGGTGGTAGACCGATTTCTGGCCAAGGGTGTCCGCCGGGAGAACATCATCACGTACTGGCAGATCGCCCGCGCCCGCCGTGAGGGCTTCGAGGAGTGGATCGCCTCGGTCGTGCGCCCGCAGATCGACGGCGCCGACCGCGTCTGGCTCGCCGTCGACCCCGACGTGCTGGACATGGGCGCGACCGGCGACTTCGGCGACGAGCCGCTCGGCCTGCAAGTCGCCGAGGTGTGCTGGGGAGCCTACGAGGTCGGGCGGACCGCTGGCCGCGACCGGTTTGCCGGAGTGGCGTTCATGGCGGTACCGTTCGGTGCGGTGAAGCTACACTGGACCCTGATGTACCTCTTCCTCTATGCGATGGCCGGAGTCGCCCCGGCGATGGGCGACACGGAGCGCTAGAGTCGGACGGGAGATCCCATCGGGGATGGCGACGCGACGACAACCCGGCCACCGCGAGAACGTCGAGTCCGCGCTCCTGCCCGGCGGCAACCTGCTCTCGGCAGCGCTCGATCGTCAGGTCATGATCTGGAGCGACCGCGGCGGCGCCAGCCGGCACATCGGCGACCGCTGGGCGGTACGCTGTGACGAGGCGCTGCGCGCAGCGATCGGCACGCGCTGGCCGATCCCGCACGACGATACGTTTGAGATCCTCGACATCCTGCGGCTCGACGACGTCCCGGAGGTCTCGCGCGAGGCGAACCTCAACCATCTGGAGAATCCGGACTTCCTGCTCATCGGCGCGCGGAATGGGCACGACCAGTCCATCCTCCAGGCAGTCGATGCGAAGTTCGCACCGGACCGGATCAAGCCGAGCCAGGTCAGCGCCGAGGTCGTCGGTAACCTGCTGGACCTCGAAGGGGCCGCACACCGAATCGTTGTCGGCGCTTTCGCCTCCCACGGGCTGGGCGATCCGAGCATCGTCCGCGGCGTCTTCATCTCGCCCGCATCGGAGATGAGCGAGTTCCTGTTGCGGCGCGTGACCTCCGGCCGGCGCGCGTCCGTCGATCGGGCCGAGGTCGTCATGATCCCGCCGCACCCCGACCGGCTATTTGCCGGCCTGCCTGAGAGCCGGGTCATCGGCCCGCTGGCCCGGATCGACGCGCTTCCGGTGACACCGCGGAACAATCTGATCTCGGCGATCTACTACTTCCGTCTGAGCTGCGCCTGCTTCTACTTCTGGGGCGAGGAACACCGCCCCTTGCTCTCTCTGAAAACCCCGCCTCCGCCGGAGCCGGGCCGCGTCGCGGCAATCGTGAGCAGCCGCGCCGAGGACGCCGCGAGCGCCTATGAGCTCGTCGAGCGCTGGGCGGTCGATGTCGAGCCACAGGTGCGTGCCAGGACGGCGGTCAGTGAGGTTGCCGCGCTGCCAGTCCGGATCCGCGAGCTGCGGTCGGAGATCGACCGCGCCGGGCTTGGCGGCGACAACAAGGCGCTCCGTCTTGTCCGGCGCGACCTCGAGCTCGCCTTCCGCGAGCGGCTCCACGAGACTGTAGGCGACATCCTGGCCGACGACCCGCGTCCGCTGTCACAAATCCTCGACGACGTCGCCAGTGCCTCCCGTAGCCTCAGAGGCGAGATGCTCGCGCTGATGCGCGAGCGGATCGCCGCGGCCGGGAGCGCGCTGCGAGACGCCGCGAACGGCGGGCGATAACGACCGGCGCCGATCCCTTGCCGCCAACGCACCGATGATTCATGATTCAGTTGGCGCAACGGGGTGTGGCGTCGATCGTGCGAATCCGCGACGGACCAGCTCCCCGGCTTCCGTTGCACCACCAGAACGCCTGAGGGATGGGCACGACGAAGGAGACGATCAGATGTCAACCGCGAGATCATGACCCGCGAGGTCATTACCGTTACGGCCGACACGCCAACTGAATCGGCGGCGAGGACGCTGTTCACGCAGCGCATCTCCGGGCTGCCGGTAGTCGAGGACGGTCGGCTAGTCGGGCTCGTCACCGAGTACGACATCATCGCCAAGGACGGTCCGACGGTCCGCGACATCATGACGCGCGACGTCGTGACGGTCGGAGAGGACACCGACGCGGAGACGGTCGCGCAGATTCTGACCAGCCAGCACGTCCGCCGCGTGCCGGTGGTGCGTGACGCGGAGGTGATCGGGATCGTCTCCCGCTCCGACCTCGTCCGCCTGTTCGCGCTGACGCGCTGGTCGTGCGAGGCGTGCGGCTACTACACGCGCGGGTTCGAGCGACTGAGCGTCTGCCCCAAGTGCGGCGGCGCCTCGATCATCCTCGAACGCGAACCACCGGGCTCGTAGACCTCGTGACGGCCGGCATCCCGCGCTCGTTCCTGTTCGTTCCCGGCCACCGGGAGGCGATGCTGGCGAAGGCCGCGGACCGCGGCGCCGACGCGATCGTGTTCGACCTTGAGGACAGCGTCCCGTCGGCCGAGAAGGACACGGCCCGGCAGTTGGTCGCCGACGCGCTCGCCGCTTGGCCGGCCAGCTCAACCACGCGGCGTTACGTCCGGATCAACGCCCCACGCTTCGGCCAGGTCCACCACGACATGCAGGCGATCGAGGACATCGAGGATGTCGGCGTGATCGTCCCGAAGGTCGATCGCGCGATCGAGCTGGCCGCCGTCCGCGACGCCGCTCCGTGGCGCGAGATCATTGTCAACGTCGAGACGCCGCGCGCGCTGCTTCACGCCGAGGAACTGGCGGAGAGCTACGGTGTGAGTGGGCTATTCCTCGGCGGCGAGGACCTGAGCGCGGCGCTGGGCATGCGACGCACGCCAAGTGGGCGCGAGCTGGACGCCGCGCGCTGGCAGGTCCTGGTAGCGGCCAGGGCGGCCGGCATCGCTGCCTGGGACACGATCTGTCCTGAGTTCCGCGATCTCGACGTGCTGGCGCGCGACTGCGCGGTTGCGGCCGCGATGGGCTTCGACGGCAAGTTCGCCATCCACCCGGCGCAGATCCCGGTGATTCACGCCGCGTTCACACCAACCGCCGAGGAGGCGGAGCGGGCCGCGCGCATCGTCGCGGCCTACGACGCTGCCGTAGCCGACGGGCTTGGCGCGGTCGCCGTCGATGGCGAGATGGTAGACCCGCCGGTCGCCGAGCGCGCTCGAGCGCTCCTCCGGCGTGCAGGCGACGCGACCCCATGACGGACAATAAATCCTCAGTCGACGCCGACCAGCAGATCACTGCGGCCGAACGGCGACTCGCGGAGGCGCTTGAAGACCTCGAGCGCGCCCGCGCCGTGCTCGGCCAGCGCGAGCGCGAGCTCCTCGACCTGCTCGCGCGGCTTGGCCGGCTACCGGGCGGCGAGGACGCCAGCCGGAGCGATCACTCTCGCGGCGATTAGTCCGGATCCTGGCGAGCGGTGATGAACGCCCGCGCCGCGGCGCTCGGCTCGTAGCTCAGGTGCACGAGCTGGGAGTCGAGCGGCGCCTCACCGTTCTTCGGCGCCAGCCGCACATACGAGCCGTCGCGCTGGAGCTCCCTGGCGCGGACGTTGTCGTGGAGCTGTAGCTCCAGGATACCGTCGCGCAGCCGCTCGAGAATCGAGCGGTCTTCGATCGGGAACAGGACCTCGACGCGATAGTCGAGGTTCCGCCGCATCAGGTCGGCGCTGCCGGCGTACATGCACTCGCCACCGTCGGGCCCAGCGTGCCTAAAGTAGAACAGCCGGACGTGTTCCAGGAACCGGCCGACGATGCTGATGACGCGGATGCTCTCGCTGACGCCCGTGACTCCGGGACGCAGCACGCAGATGCCGCGGATAATCAGATCGATCGTTACACCCGCCTGCGCAGCACGGTAGAGTGCTTTGGCAATCCCGTAGTCCGACAGCGCGTTCGCCTTGAGGATGATCCGGCCTTTCGACCCGTACTCCATCTCCCGCTCGATCAACCCGATCAGGCTGGAACGCAGGTTGACCGGCGCGACGAGCAGCTTCCGGTATTCGGTCTGGGCCGAGTAGCCGGTCAGGTAGTTGAAAAGATCAGCGACATCAGCGG
Organism: Thermomicrobiales bacterium; assembly: GCA_035325665.1. Classification (GTDB taxonomy): domain Bacteria; phylum Chloroflexota; class Chloroflexia; order Thermomicrobiales; family CFX8; genus JAMLIA01. Next base: position 24,348 of record DAOKZM010000003.1, read on the forward strand.
CGATGTCCGGGTCGCAGGTCATCAGGCCCAGGTCGGTGTAGGTCCTCGACGTAGCGACGTTGTAGTTGCCGGTGCCGAGGTGGACGTACTGGCGCAGATCATTGCCCTCCCGGCGAACGACCATGGCGACCTTGCAGTGCGTCTTCAGTTGCGGCAGCCCGTAGGCAACGTGGATGCCCTCGGCCTCCATCGAGCGGGCCCAGTTGATGTTGCTTTCCTCGTCGAAGCGCGCCCTCAACTCGACCAGCACGGCGATCTGGGTCTCGTCGTCGCGCGCCTCCATCAGGGCGTCGACGAGCGGCGAGTGGGCGCCGACGCGGTAGAGCGTCTGCTTGAATGCCACGACGCCTTCGTCGCTAGCCGCCTGACGGACGAAATCCACGACCGGCGCGAACGAGTCGTATGGGTGGTAGAGCAGGACATCCTGCTCACGGATGGCCTCGAAGATGGTGTCGTGCTTGCCGAGCACCTCCGGGTAACGCGGGACGAACGGCTTGTCCTTCAAGGCCGGCCGGTCGACGGCGTAGAGGTCGATCAGGTCGGCCATGCCGTGCGGGCGGTCAAGGACGTAGACATCTTCCGTCGAGGCGTTGAGCTGCTCGGCGAGCCAGGATTGCAGCTCGACCGGCATCGAGGGCTCGACCGTCAATCGGACGGGGAAGCCGAAGAGGCGCTGGTCTAGCTCGCGCTCGATCGCCTTCATCAGGCTGTCGCCAGTGCTCGTGGCGACCTCGAAATCGGCGTCGCGGGTTACCCGGAACGAATGACTACTCTGGACGTTCTTGCCCGGAAAGAGCTGGTCCAGATTCGCCTCGATGATCTCCTCCAGCATGGCGAACCGCAGCTTGCGACGGGACGCTGGCGGCGGGTTCCCGTCCGCGTCGGGTATCGCAACGAAGCGCGGCAGCATCGGCGGGATGTGCCTGCCTCGATCGTCCTCGACGACGATCAGCAAGTTCAGGCTGCGGTTGGAGATGTGCGGAAACGGATGGCCGGAATCGACCGCCAGCGGCGTCAGAATCGGGAAGATCTGGCGCTCGAAGTATCGCGTCAGCGCCTTACGATCGCGGCCGGACAGACGGCTGTAATCCTCGATGACGATGCCGTACTCGTGCAGGGCCGGGACAAGCTCGTCACGCCAGCACTCGCGCTGGCGCACTGACATCTCGGTGACGAGAAGCTTGATCGCGGAGAGCTGGTCGGCCGGTGAGAGTCCATCCCGCGCGGCGGTGTCGTCGCCAGCGCGGACTTGCCCGACGATACCGGCTACCCGGACCATGAAGAA
>DAOKZM010000004.1:0-980 GCA_035325665.1 Thermomicrobiales bacterium
CTGCCGTCCGACGGGCTGGCAGTCCTGAACATCGACGATCCGCGCGTGCAGGCGATGGCGGAACGAGCCGGCTGTCGGGTGGTGTACTACGGCACCGATCCCAAGGCCGACTACTTCGCGACCGACCTGGAGAGCCGCGGCATCGAGGGTATCTCGTTCACTCTGCATCACAGCGACGTCCAGAGCTTCGTCAGTGTGCCGTTGATGGGTCGGCACAGCGTCCACATGGCCCTGGTCGGCATCGCGGTCGGGACCGAGCTGGGGATGTCGCTGGCCGACATCCTGCGCGGATTCCAGACGCCGGACATTCAGTTGCGGCTGCTGCTCCTGCCGGGCGTCAACGGCTCGACCCTCCTCGACGACAGCTACAACGCCAACCCGGCCTCCTGTATCGCTGCCCTCAATCTGCTGGTGGAACTGGACACGACGCGACGGGTCGCGGTGTTCGGGGACATGTACGAGCTCGGGTCATACGAGGAGGAGGGCCACCGGCTGGTCGGCGGGCGCGCCGCCGAGACGGTCGACGCGCTCTACACGATGGGGCCGCGGGCGCGGCTGATCGCGGCCGAAGCGGTCAAGGCCAGGCCAGATCTGCCGGTCGAGATGTTCGATGACAAGCGAGCGCTCGAGGACGCGCTGCGGCGCGACCTGCGCCCGGGGGACCTAGTGCTGATCAAGGGGTCACGGGGGTTGGAGCTGGAGACGCTGGTAGCGGCGCTCCGCACGGAGACGACTGGGGAGACGGATTGACGACGCCGGCGTATGCCATCGAGCTCTTCGACACGGTCCGGGACAATGTGCTGTACAACTCACTCCTCCCACTCGACCCGCTCGATAACCTGGCGATCTCGCTGGGTCTGTCGGGCGTCGCCTTCGTGATGTCGGTCGCGATCGGCCGGCCGTTCATTGACTTCCTCCGCGCCCGCGGTGTCGGCAAGAAGATCCGAATCGACGGCCCCGAGGGGCACATGACCCAGACC
>DAOKZM010000004.1:990-12414 GCA_035325665.1 Thermomicrobiales bacterium
CGGCATCATGTTCATCGCGATCGTCGCCGTTCTGACGATCGTGTTCAACCTGATCGGCCGGCTGTCGATGCTACTGCCGCTGGGCGTGTTGCTCGGCACCGCGATGCTCGGCGGGATCGACGACCGGCTCAACCTCGTTGGCGGGCAGAGCACCGGCCTGACCGCACGCTTCAAGATGGTCTGGCTGCTGCTCTTCGCGACCGTGACCGCGTTGGTGCTGTACTACCCGCTCGGCCTGCACAGCATCTACGTGCCGTTCGTTGGCCGCTACGAGATCGGGTTCCTGTACATCCCGATCGCGGTTCTGATCATCTCCGGGACGGCTAATGCCGTCAACCTCACCGATGGATTGGACACGCTGGCGGGCGGGACGGCGGCGGTCGCCTTTACCGCCTACGGCATCATCGCCTTCCTCCAGGGGCAAGTGCAGATCGTCACCTTCTGCTTCACGATGGTCGGCGCGCTGTTGGGCTTCCTCTGGTTCAACGCCCACCCGGCCCAGGTGATCATGGGCGACACCGGCTCGCTGGCGCTCGGCGCCTCGCTGGCGACCGCTGCCTTCATGACCGGCCAATGGCTGCTGCTGCCGATCGTCGGCGCGGTCTTCTTCGCCGAAACGGCGTCGGTGATGCTCCAGGTCGCGTACTTCAAGCGCACTGGCGGCAAGCGTCTGTTCCGGATGACGCCGGTGCATCATCATTTCGAGTTGATTGGTTGGAGCGAGACGCAGGTAGCGATGCGTTTCTGGCTGGTCGGGATGATGGCCGGCCTGCTCGGCGTCGCGCTGGCGGTCGGGGGACCCGTATGAACCGCCCGCCGCTCGCGCTGCGCGGGCGCCGGGTTGTGTTGATCGGGCTTGGCAGCCGCCAGGGCGGCGTCGGGGTCGCCCGCTATCTGGTCGAGCAGGGCGCCGAGGTGCGCGTAACCGACCTGCGCACGGCCGACCAGCTCGCGGCGTCGCTAGCCGACCTCGACGGGCTGCCGATCGGCTGGACGCTCGGCGAGCATCGCGAGGAGGACATCGCCTGGGCGGACGTCGTCGTCCGCAACCCGGCCGTGCCGGCCGAGTCTCCCTGGCTGGCGCTGGCCCGCTCGCTGGGCAAGCCGGTCGAGATGGAGATGACTCTCTTCTTCCGCGCCTGCCCGGCGCCGATCGTCGGCGTCACCGGCACCAAGGGCAAGACGACGACGACGACGCTGCTGCACGCGATGCTCAGTGAGCGCTGGCCGGAGGCGGTCCTCGCCGGCAACATGGGCGTCTCGGCTCTTCAGCAGCTCCCCGACCTGCGGCCCGGGGTGCCGGTCGCGCTGGAGCTGTCCTCGTTCCAGCTCGAAGGGCTCAATGAGCACCAACTCTCGCCGCACGTCGCCGTCCTGACCAATCTCTCGCCCGATCACCTCGACCGCTACCCGGACTTCGACGCCTACGCCGCGACGAAGGGAGCCATCTTTCGCTGGCAGACGCCGCGGGTGGACTTCGCCGTCTTCGACCCCGGCGACCCGCGGGTGAAAGACCTGACGAGTGAGGCGCCGGGCCAGTGGGTGCTGTTCGGCACGGGCTATCGTCCCGGCTGGAAGCCGGACGTCTGGGTCGAGGACGGGCATTTCTGGGCCGCCTGGGAGCACGAGCCGGTCGACCTGGGGCCAACCGCGGCGCTGCGCGTTCCCGGCGAGCATGCCCAGCTGAACGCGATGGCGGCTGCCGCGGCGGCGCTGGCGGTCGGCGTGTCGGCCGCGGAGATCCGGCGAGCGATTGCGGGGTTCGCCGGGGTACCGCACCGGCTTGAGCCGGTCGCGACCATCGGCGGGGTTGAGTTCGTCAATGACACGGCCGCCACCGCGCCGGCCGCCGCGATCGCGGCGCTGCGCGCCTTCGCCGGCCGCGGCGTCGTCGCCATCTCCGGCGGGTTCGACAAGCGGCTGCCGATGGAGGATCTGGCCGACGAATTGGCCCGCTCGGCGCGACAAGTCATCCTGCTCGACGGGACGGTGACGCCGACGCTGGCGCGGCTGCTGGCCGAGCGCGGCGTCGAGCCGGCAGGCGCCCCGGCCATGTCGATGGACGAGGCGGTCGCGCGGGCTGCCGCGCTGACCGGACCTGGCGACGTCATCCTGCTCTCGCCCGGCTGCGCAAGCTTCGGGCTGTTCCGCGACGAGTTCCACCGCGGCGAGGCGTTCCGCGCCGCGGTCCGGCGGCTCGAAGGGGACGCGTGATGATCCGCCGCCCTCCTGCCGCCGCCCGTCCGCGCTACCACGACCCGGATTGGTGGCTCTTCGCCGTGCTGCTGACGCTGGTCTTGTCCGGCAGGGTGATGTTTTTCGCGGCGACCTTCCCCGACACCGCCGATACCGGCGGGGTGGGGCAATACAGCACCCTCGTCCGCCAACTGATCTACGTGATGATCGGGACGGCCGGGTTGCTGGTCGCGATGCAGGTGGACTACCACCGCTACGCCCGCTGGTCGGTCCACGGGATGGCGGCGATCCTGCTCGTCCTGGCTGCGCTCGTCTTCATTCCCGGCGTCGGGACCGAGGTCTATGGGGCGAAGGCGTGGATCTTCGTCGGCCCCATCTCGGTCCAGCCGAGCGAGGTCGCCAAGCTGGCGATGATTCTCTACATGGCGGCCTGGTTCGCCGGCAAGAGGGGTAAGGTCCGCTCGGTATCGTCTGGCCTGGCCCAGTTCTGCGTCGTGATGGGGCTGCTGATCGGCCTGCTGATGATGGAGCCGGACCTCGGGACTGCGTCGCTGGTGGCGACGATCGGCGTGGCGATGTTCTTCGTCGCCGGTGCGGCGCCGATTCAGTTCGCCGCGCTGCTGATCGCTGGCGGGATGGGCTTCCTGGCGATGGCGCTCAGCGCGTCGTACCGGCGCGACCGGCTGCTGCTGTTCCTCAACCCCGACGCCGACCTGCAGAACCTGGGCTGGCAGCTCTTCCAGGCCCGGCTGGCGCTCGGCTCGGGCGGGCTGTTCGGCGTCGGCCTGGGCGCCAGCCGGCAGAAGTTCTCCTGGCTGCCGGCCGCGCACAACGACGCCATCTTCGCCGTCATCGGCGAGGAGCTCGGGCTGATCGGCGCGAGCGTCGTCGTCGGGCTGTTCGTCGTCCTCGCCTACCACGGCTACCGGATCGCGATGCGGGCACCGGACACCTTCGGGACGCTCATCGCGGTCGGCATCACGACCTGGATCGTCTTTCAGGCGGCCTACAACATCGGCGGCGTGACGCTGGCGATCCCGTTCACCGGCATCCCGCTGCCGTTCATCTCGGCCGGCGGCTCGTCGCTGGTCGTCGCGATGACGGCCGTTGGGATCCTGCTCAACATCTCGCGCCAGACGCTCTCCGAGGCCGAGCTGCGCCCGGTGGGCATCGTGCACGCCGAGCCGCGCACCGAGCCGACCTTCGCGCCCGAGCCGGTGCGACGCCCGCATCCGTCGCCGCCACGCCACCGGCGCGCCCCGCGCGGGCGGGCGGCGTTGCCTCGTCCGGCCGAGGCGCGGCCTCCCGGCGCGCGGTCCGAGTGGTCGGAGCCGTGGACGTGAGCGCCTACGACCTGGCCGACCTGCGCCTGCCGGAGCCGCCGGCCCGACTTCACATGGTCGGCATCGGCGGGGTCGCTGTCAGCGGGCTGGCTCGGATGCTCGCCCGGCGCGGCTACGTCGTCACCGGTTCGGACCTCAACGACTCGCCGACCGTCCGCGAGCTGCGGGCCGAGGGCATTACGGTGGCAGTCGGCCACGACGCGGCCAACGTTGGGGACGCGGGCCTGGTCGTCATGACGGCGGCGTTGCGGCCCGATAACCCCGAGCTGGTCGAGGCCGAGCGGCGCGGCATCCGCGTTGTCAAGCGCGCGGCGCTCTTGGGGCTGCTGGCCAACCCGGCGGTGTGCCTGGCGGTGGCCGGGTCGCATGGCAAGTCCACGACCTCGGGCATGGCAGCTCTGGCACTCGAGCGGGCTGGGCTGGATCCGTCGTTCGCCGTCGGCGCGACGGTCCGCGAGCTCGGCGCCAACGCGCGGCTGGGCAGCGGTCCGCACTTCGTCGTTGAGGCCGACGAGTACGACTACTCGTTCCTCTGGCTGCGGCCGCAGGTCGCGATCGTGACCAACGTCGAGCACGACCACCCGGACATCTTCCCCGACCTCGACTCGACCTTCGCCGCGTTCGAGCGCTTCGCCGACGGCATCCCGGCCGGCGGGACGCTGGTCCTCCCGGCCGAAGATCCGGGCGGCCAGGCACTCCACGATCGGTTGCGGGCGGCTGGCTATGACCGGCGGATCGTTACCTTCGGCGAGCGCGGCGGCGACTGGCGGCTCGTCGAGCGTGACGGCGGCGGTGCGGCAGCCGGTCCGGACGGGCAGGTGTTCGAGTTGCGGCTGGCGGCAGCCGAGGGGCTGGGGGTCGATGCCGGCCGGTTGGTCGCCGGGCTCGAGTCGTTCGGCGGGGTGAGCCGGCGGTTCGAGGTCCTGCGCGACGACGACATTACGGTCGTCAGCGACTACGCGCACCACCCGACCGAGATCGCCGCGACGATCGCGGCGGCGCGGGAGCGCTACCCCGGCCGGCGGATCGTCGCCATCTTCCAGCCGCACACCTACTCTCGCACTCGCGCGCTGCTCGACGACTTCGCCGCCGCGCTCGGCGCGGCCGACCTGGCCGTCCTGGCGGAGATCTACCGGGCGCGAGAGACGGACTCGCTGGGCGTCGCGTCGGCGGATATCGCCGCGCGGATGCAACCCCAGCCGCTCGTCGCCGGGGGCGCGTTCGGCACGGCCCAGGCGGCGCGCAGGCTGTTGCGGCCGGGCGACGTTGCCCTGGTCATGGGGGCCGGCGATATCTACGAGGCAGCCGAGGCGCTGGCAAGCAAGGCGCCGGAAGACTGAGCCGCTGCCGGCGGTCCGGCCGGTGGCAGCGGCGGAAGGCAGGACCAACGACCATGAGTGGACGGACGCGCGCCGCGAGCGCGCCACCGATAGAGGTGTCCGATGGGGACACCGCGATCAAGATCCAGCCCCAGGCGAGGACCGATCTCTACAACACCTTCCGCGTCGGCGGGCCGGCCGAGTACCTCGTCCGCGCCGGGACGGCGAGCGAGATCGGACTGGCGCTGCGCTGGGCACGCGAGCGGGGGCTGCCGGTGACGATCTTCGGCGGGGGCTCGAATCTGCTGGTCAGCGACCGCGGCGTCGGCGGGCTGGTCGTGCTGGTGCGGCGGCCGGGGAAGGACGCCGAGGCGGGCCTCGAGGTGCTGGAGGAGGACGACGAGAGCGTCCTCGTCCGCGTCCCGGCGTCGGCCCCGTCGAACTGGTTTGGCAGGACGGCGGCCGAACGTGGCTGGGCCGGGCTGGCCTGGCTGGTCGGGCTGCCGGGCAACGTCGGCGGCGCGGTCGTCAACAACGCCGGGGCGCACGGAGGCGAGATGAAGGACTTCCTCGTCTCGCTGCGGGTCGTCGGGGAGGATGGCGCGCTGGTCGAGCACGACCGGGCCTGGCTCCAGCCGCGCTACCGCGGTACCCGCCTGAAGTACCCCGAGGACGACGAGGCCATGGTTGTCGTGGACGCGACCTTCCGCTTCGCCAAGGGATCGGCCGACGAGCTGTCGCGCGAGGCGGACGAGTATGCCGAGTATCGTCATCGCACCCAGCCGACCGGCGCCTGCGCCGGGTCGATCTTCAAGAACCCCGAGGGGGATTACTCCGGCCGGCTGATCGAGCAGGCCGGCCTCAAGGGCGCCCGCGTTGGCGGGGCGACGGTATCGACCAAGCACGCCAACTTCATCGTCAACGATGACAAGTGCTCCGCGGCCGACATCGTCGCGCTGATCGGGGTCGTTCAGGACGAGGTCGAGCGCCAGACCGGCATCCGGCTCGAGCCGGAGGTGGAGCGGACAGGAGACTGGTCATGAGCGGTGGGCAGCGCGTCAGGGTCGGGGTCGTCTTCGGCGGGCGCTCGGGTGAGCACGACGTCTCGCTCCGTTCGGCGCAGACGGTGATGGGAGCGCTGGAGGCGGCCGGCCACGAGGTCGTGCCGATCGGCGTGACGCGGCAGGGAGCCTGGCTCACCAGCGGCGACCCGATGCGCGAGCTTCAGGCGCAGTCGCCGCTCTTCGCGCTCGCGGACGGCGAGCGCTCGCGCGGCGCGGTGCTCGACGAGGTCGAGGAGCTCTCGCTCCGGGCGCGCGAGTCGGCCGATGTGGCGGTCATCCCGGCCAACGGCTGGGCGGGCAGCTTCGACGTCATCTTCCCGGTGCTGCACGGCCCGATGGGCGAGGACGGCACCGTCCAGGGCCTGTTCGAGCTGGCCGGACTGCCCTACGTCGGGGCTGGCGTGATGGCCTCGGCCGTCGCGATGGACAAGTCGATCGCCAAGCAGATCCTCGCCCAGGCAGGGCTACCTCAGACCCCGTGGCTGACGGTGCTGCGCAAGGAGTGGGCGCGCTTCCCGGACGCGGTCGTCGCCGACGTTGAGCGCGAGCTGGGCTACCCGTGCTTCGTCAAGCCGGTCAACCTCGGTTCGAGCGTCGGCGTCACCAAGGTGCGCGACGCGAGCGAGCTGCCGGCCGCGATGGCCGAGGCGGGCCGGCACGACCGCAAGATCCTGATCGAGAAGGGGGTCGATGCCCGCGAGCTGGAGGTGTCGGTCCTCGGCAACGACGAGCCGGTCGCCTCGGTCGTCGGCGAGGTCGTGCCGGGCCACGAGTTTTACGACTACGAGGACAAGTACGTCGATGACTCGTCGCAGCTCCTCATCCCGGCGCCGATCCACGACGAGGTGTCGGAGGAGGTGCGCGGGCTGGCGATGCGCGCGTTCCGCGTGCTCGACTGCGCCGGGATGGCGCGGGTGGACTTCTTCCTGGAGCGTCAGACGAACCGGGTCCTGCTCAACGAGGTGAACACTATCCCCGGCTTCACCGCGATCAGCATGTATCCGAAGCTGTGGGAGGCGAGCGGGGTGTCGCTGCCGGAGCTGGTCCAGCGGCTGATCGAGCTGGCGATCGAGCGCTACGACGAGCAGCGAGGAAGCGGTGCCTGAACCGCGCTCGGCGGCCGGCGCGCTGCCGGTGTCGAGTGCCGCCGGTCGCCGCCACCGCGGCGGCAGCATCCTGCGCTCGGGGCGGATTCCGGCAGCGGTCGTCGTCATCGCTTGCGGAATCCTGCTCTATGGCTTCCTGCTCTCCGGCGACTTCCTGGTGGCGTCGGTCGTCGTCCGCGGCACGACCCTCGGCGACCCGGCCGAGGTCGCGACCGTCGCCGACGCGATCGGCGAGCCGATCTTCAGCATCGACGCGAGCCAGGCAGCCGACCGCGTCGCCCGCCTGCCTTACGTCGAGCGCGTTGCTGTCCGCACGCGGTTTCCGGACAGGGTGACGATCACCGTCGTCGAGCGCCAGCCGGCGCTCGCCTGGCAGGCCGGCGGGCAGACCTGGCTGGTGGATAAGCGCGGCCACGTGCTGACCGGTGCGGCCCCGACCCCGGACGGCGTTCCGGTCGTCGTCAGCGAGCTGGATGCGCCACGGGTCGGGGACACCCTCGACCCTGCGGTCATCGCAGCCGGGGTCGGGGCCGCCGAGACGCTCGGAGAGGTCGCGATCGAGGCGCGCTGGACGCGCGACGACGGGCTTGTCGCGGCGCTGCGCGACGGCCGAACGGTCATCTTCGGTTCGCCGGACCGGATGCCGATGAAGCTGGCCGTCTACCAGACCGTCGTTGGCAGCGGCGCGGCATGGCAGATCCTGGACTTGCGCGAACCCGACCGTCCGTACTATAAGTAGAGGTGCAGTGTACGTACAGTGTGGTACGATCTCTGAAAGCGGTCCCGTGGCGTCCGGCCTGTGGCGGCAGGTTGTGGACTCGGGGGATTAGCGTCAGGCGACGAAGGGCAGACGTTCGCGCGAGCCGCGACGAGACGAACGACCGGAGTAGCAGCCGTGCCTGACCAGTTCATCGTCGGTATCGACATCGGCTCGAGCAAGCTCTGCTCGGCCGTGGCGCTCCGCGATCGCGAGGGCGGCGTGCGCTACGTCGGGCATGGCAGCACCGCGTCCGGCGGGTTGCGGGCGGGCGAGATCGCCGACCCGGAAGCGCTCGGCAGTGCGTTGAAGCGTGCGGTCGAGGAAGCGCGCTACCTGATCGGCGTCACCGTCGAGGACGTGGTCGCGACGGTGGCCGGCGCGCGGATCGAGACGCTCGAACGGATGGGTGGCGCCGAGCTGGACGGCGGCAAGCCGATCGATGCACGCGACATTCGTCGGGCGCTGGAGGACGCCCGCGGCCGCGACCCCGGCGGCCTGGCAACCATCCACCGCGTCGTGCGCGCATTCGCCATCGATGGCGAGCCGGTCGACGACCCCTCGGGCCGATTCGGACGCCGGCTGGACGCCTGGACGCGCGACTTCGCCGTCCCGACCCAGCTCACCGAGGGTCTCCGCCGGGCCGCCGACATCGCCGGGATTCGCGTCCACACGCTCGTGCCGACCGGCGTCGCCGTCGCGGCGGCTGTCTCGTCGCAGTCGGAGCGCGAGTCGGGCGTCGCCATCGTCGACATCGGCAGCGCGACGACCGACATCGCCGTTTACCTCGACGGCGAGCTTCAGCACCTGGCCTCCATCCCGCTCGGCGGCCATCACATCACCGCCGATGTCGCCTCGATCCTGCAGATTCCGGTCGGCGAGGCCGACCGGCTCAAGCGCGAGCACGGCGCGATCAGCGAGGATGTCGACGAGGAGCTGATCGAGTGGACGCCGCGGACGATCGCGGCGCTGCAGCGCCAGGCCAAGTACGGAACGATCCCCGGCTCGGCGGTCCGGTCGATCACCGCCGCGCGCGCCGTTCAGATCATCGACAAGGTCAAGGAGACGCTCGACGCGCTGGACGACACCCGGCGTCTCCGAGCCGGTGTCGTCCTAACCGGCGGGTCCGCTCAGCTCGTCGGCATCGTCGACATCACCCGCGCGATCCTCGGGACGACAGTCCGCACCGGACAGGTGCTGCCGGGTCGCGGCTTCCCGAGCATCGCCGACCCTGGCGTCAGCGCGGCGGTTGGGCTGATCCGGTACGTATCCGGCCGGTCGGTCGGCCCGGCGCCATCCCGGCAGCGCAGCCCGGCGGCGGCGGGGTTCGTCCACCCGCTGGTGATGAACCCGTTCGCGCGGCACGATACAATTGACGTAATGCGACGACAACGGCCGGCTGATGGCGGTCAACGAGACTGGGGCAGGGTCGTGAGAGACTGGGTGCGTGAGTTCATCCCGGTCAGCCCGGACGACTGATGACATACCGTACCGGCGCTGGTGCGCCGTTTGGGTTCGTGACCTGGCCGAGCGGCAGGGTAACCCGGAGGGAAAGCACATGTTTGACGGGCACGCGGACGAGTACACGGCGAACTTCGCGAGGATCAAGGTCGTCGGCATCGGCGGCGGCGGTGGCAACGCGGTCAACCGGATGATCGACGCGGGCGTCGAGGGGGTCGAGTTCGTCGCGATCAACACCGACGCTCAGATGCTGATCAACTCCAACGCGCCGATCACGCTGCGTATCGGCGACAAGCTGACTAAGGGTCTCGGCGCTGGTGGCCGGCCCGAGGTCGGCGAGCGTGCCGCCGAGGAGAGCATGGAGACGCTGGCCGAGGTCATCCGCGGCGCCGACATGGTGTTTCTCACCGCCGGCATGGGCGGCGGCACCGGCAGCGGCGCGTCGCCGATCGTCGCCAAGCTGGCCCGTGAGTCCGGCGCGCTCACCGTCGGCGTGGTCACCAAGCCGTTCGACTTCGAGGGCGCCAAGCGCCGCCGCGTGGCCGACGAGGCGATCGCGACGTTGCGCGAGCACGTCGACGCGCTGATCACGATCCCCAACCAGCGGCTGATGCAGATGGTCGACCCGAAGACCCCGTTTGCCGAGGCGTTCCGGATCGCGGACGACGTCCTCCGGCAAGGCATCCAGGGCATCTCCGACCTGATCGTCAAGCCCGGGATGATCAACCTCGACTTCGCCGACGTGAAGACGATCATGCGCGACGCCGGCTCGGCGCTGATGGCGATCGGCCATGGCGGCGGCGACAGCCGGACGTCCGACGCCGCCCGGATGGCGATCGAGAGCCCGCTGTTGGAGATGAGCATCGACGCCGCCAGCAGCGACCTGACCATCGCCGAGGTCGGCGAGGCCGCGGAGATCATCCGCTCGGCCGCCGACGACGACGCCGAGATCATCTTCGGCACCTCGATGGACGAGTCGCTCGGACGCGATGTGACGATCACGCTGATCGCGACCGGCTTCCAGGGCGCCCGGCCGACCCGCCAGCGTCCACGCGAGGAGCGCTCGGAGCGGCGCTCGCAGCGCGCCCTCGAAGGCGGCGCGCCGCCGCGGACGCCGGTGCTGCCGGACGACGAGTGGGCCGAGCCGGCCATCCTGCGGTTCTTGCGGGAGCGCCAGTAGCCGCGAGCGAGGGCCAACGGGAGGCGGGACAGCGATGCGTGAGGCTCCGGCCGCGGCACGCGGTCCCGCCTCGACGTCTCCGGACGGCGAGGGGGGACCATGAAGTGCCCATACTGCGGGAAGCCAGACTCGCGCGTCGTCGATTCGCGCGACGTCCGCGATGGCGAGTCGATCCGACGGCGGCGTGAGTGTGTCGCCTGCGGCCGTCGCTTCACGACCTACGAGACGGTCGAAGCGCGCGAGCTGGTCGTCGTCAAGCGTGACGGCCGGCGCGAGCCGTTCAGCCCGCGCAAGCTGACCGACAAGCTGCTGATCGCGCTGACCAAGCGTCCGGTGCCGATGATCGAGGTCGAGCGGATCGTCCGCGAGATCGAGGCGGAGCTGCTCGACCGCAACGTCAGTGAGGTGTCGAGCACCGACATCGGCGAGCTGGTGCTGGCCAAGCTCAAAGAGCTCGACCAAATTGCCTACATCCGCTTCGCCTCGGTCTACCGCGAGTTCCGCGACCTCGACGACTGGCGCCGCGAGATGGCCGCGTTGGATGAGGCGCGGCGCGGTGGCGAGCCTCCCTCGTCGTAGCTCACCGCGGCCAGAGCGGCGCCGGTATCTCGAAGCCGAGGTCGCCGTCCCAGCGATTGCGGGCCGCAACCTGATGGACGGGCGTGCGTTGCCCGACGCCCCAGCGGCCGGTCGGGTAGCCCATCGTCACCAGCCCGTGCATCTGCCAGCCCTCGTCGCGCGGCACGCCGAGGATGTCGGACACCTCGTCAGCGTAGTAGCTCTGCAGCATCCCGGTCAGCGTCGAGCCGATCCCCTCGGCGCGGGCAGCGAGCATCGCGCTCCAGAGCGCCGGGTAGACGCCGGCCCCGTCGCGGTCGCGGCCAAAGCCGATCAACATCAGCGGAACCTCGGCGAAGTGGCGACTGAGGTGCATGCTCGAGCGCAACGTCCTCCCTATCTGCGAGTCCGACGCCATCATCTCGTCCAGCTGGTTGCCG
>DAOKZM010000004.1:12424-22068 GCA_035325665.1 Thermomicrobiales bacterium
GGTCCACCGCCTGCTTGTACAGTCCGGCAAGCTGCGATTTCACTCCCGGATCATCGACGAGCAGGAAGCGCCAGCCCTCGGCGATGTGCGGCGCACGGATGGCGGCATCGAGGATGCGCTCCTGTACGTCGAGCGGGATCGGATCGGGCCGGAGCCGGCGCATCGCGCGGGTCGTGTAGAGTGCTTCGTATACGTCCAACTGGCGCCTCCACGCGTATCGGATCGTCGAAATTACAGTGGGCGGAAGTATATGGGTACGGCGACATGCTGACATCTGCTCGGCGACGGTTCGCGGCGCCGGGTGGATCGGGTTGCGCAGGGAGAGGCACCGCTCGTGGTTAACCCGCTGCTGATAACGAGGGCCGGACTCGACCCGGTACGGGTCCCGGCTGGCTGGACCGACGTGGACGTCGCTGCGTTCGGCGTGTCGCCCGTCGCTGGGGACGGGCTGCGGCTGGTCGGGCCATCCGGTTGGCAGATCGAGACGGTCAGCCGTGGCCGCTGGCGCGTTCGTCCAGAGCGTCTTCGGCTCAATGACCGGGACACGTTGCGGCTGGTGGACGCGGCCGGCGCGATCCACGGCATCGTCCGGTTGCCGGTCGCCTTTGACCTCCGCAGCTCGTTCGACATTAAGCAGCATGCCTTCCCGCTGCCGAACAGCGCCAGCGCCCTCGGCACGATCGAGCCGGACCGCCGGATCTTCGACCAGACCTACGCGCCGATGCCGGGCTTCGCGGCGCGGCTGCTTTTTCACGGGCTCTACTCGGACATCGTCTTCATCCGCCCCGGCGCGCGGACGGGCGGCCTGTGCACAGGCATGGCGCGCTGGGCGATCGCTCGCGGCCAGGGTCGCGAGCCGGCGCCGCCGACGCAGGCGGTCGCGCTGGAGCGGATCGAGCTCTTCCACGGCCGGCAACTCTTCGACCGGGCCTTGCTGGCCGCCGCTGGCTGGTTCTTCCGCGCCTCGCCGCGCGCCGCGTTCTTCGCGGTTCGCGACGATCTGCTGCGGACCGGCAGGACCGACCGCGCGCTCGACATCGGCGTGCCGAAGCCGTGGCGGCGGGACGTGCTCTCCGCCGTCGTCGAGCAGGGTCATACCGTCGTGCCGTATCACCTGGTGCAGGAGAGCGACGAGCGCGGCTGGATCGCCGTCTACGACCCCAACCGTCCGGACCTGATCGACGCCGACGAGCCGCGGGTGATCGAGTTCGATCTGCGACGCAACCGCTACAGCTACGGGACGAAAGTGTCAATGGAGCAGGACAACGTCGGCATGATCGCCGCCCGACAGCGCGCCTACATGGGCCGCGGGACGGCTGTGCTGGCGACGATCGGGTCGGCGTTGCTCGCGCCGCGCCGCGCCTGGCGGGCGTTGACCGCCGGAGACGACGCTGCCCGGGCCAGATAGCCCGGGCAGCGCGATGGTCCGTGCTTGAAGCGCGGCGTCCTAGAGGTGCGGCTCGACCTTCTCGAGGATGCGCGGCTTCGGGTAGGCGCCGACGATCTTCTCGACCGGCTGGCCGTTCTTGTACAGGATCATCGTCGGGATGGAGCTGATTCCCAGCTGCGCCGCCATCTGGTTGTTCTCGTCGATATTGACCTTGGCGATCTTCAGCTTGCCGTCCTTCTCGGTGGCGATCTCCTCGAGGATCGGCCCGACGACGCGGCATGGGCCGCACCAGGCCGCCCAGAAGTCGACCAGGACGGGGGTATCGGCGTTGATCACCTCATCGTCGAACGTCGAATCGGTGACATCCACGGGCTTGGACATGAACTCATTCCTCCTAGCAGCATGTGAGAGCGCGTCTCAGGCGCTCACCCTATTCTAACGCAGCGCGGGTGTCAGCATTCCCCCAATTGCGCTCTGCTATACTCGCCAGCCATGACCGCCTCGCCGCGCGTCGGCTTCGATGCGCTCTTCTTCGAGCAGCCAATGACCGGCGCCGGGCAGTACGCCACGCACCTCTGGCGGGCGCTGAGTGATGGCCAGACCGGCGTCGAGCCGGTCTTGTTGATGCCTGCCGACGCCCCGGACGCCTTCGCCGTGACGGCCGAAGGCAGGCTCGTCCACGGCGCGATGCCGCTGCGGCGATTGCCGGCCAAGGCTCGCAAGCTCTACTGGGAGCAGATCGGGCTTCCGGCCGCGACGAGGCGGTCGGGCGTGCGGCTGGTCCACGTGCCGTACCTGGCTGCCCCGCTGCTCCAACGCGTCCCGCACGTCGTCACCGTCCACGATGTCATCCCGCTGGCACTGCCGGACTACGCCGGCTCACGCCAGATGCGCGGCTACCTCCGGCTGATCGGCCGCGCAGTCCGGCGAGCGGCGTTGATCCTGACCGACTCGGAATTCTCGAAGGCGGACATCGTCGCCCGGCTCGGCATCGACCCGGCCCGTATTCGGGTCACGCTGCTGGCCGCGCATGACGACATGACCCCGGCGCGGACGCCGGCCGACGAGGCGGCGGTCGAGGAGACGCTGGCACGGTTCGGAATCGCATGGCCCTTTGTGCTGAACATCGGTGGTTACGACGTCCGCAAGCGACTGCCGGCGCTGGTGCGCGGCTTTGCCCGCGCGCTGCCGTCACTTCCCGAAGGGTGCGTGCTGGTCATCGCCGGCCGGCCACACACCGGCAACGCCCAGCTATATCCCTCGCTCGACGGGCTGATCGATGGCCTCGGCCTGCGCGGGCGCGTTGTCCAGACCGGGTTCGTCAGCGAGTCGGATAAGATCAACCTGTATCGCGCCTGCACCGTCTTTGCCTTCACGTCGGCCTACGAGGGGTTCGGACTGAACCCGTTGGAGGCGATGGCCTGCGGCGCGCCAGTCGTCTGCTCGAATCGGACGAGCCTGCCGGAGGTCGTTGGAAACGCCGGACTGCTGATCGACCCGGAGCCGGAGGCCATCGGCCGGGCGCTGGTCGCCGTGTGCGCCGATCCCGCGCTACGGGCTGATCTGGCGGCGCGGTCGCTCCGGCAAGCGGCGCGGTTCTCCTGGCGGCGGACGGCCGAGCAGACGGCGGAGGCCTATCGCGAGGTGCTGGACGGGGGTGGCCGGTGCGCGTCCTGATGTTGTCCAAGGCGCTCGTCACCGGGGTGTATCAGAAAAAGCTCGAGGAGATGGCGCAGACGCCCGATCTCGAGCTGCTGGTCGTTGTGCCGCCGAAGTGGGTCGAGGGCCGGGTCGGGACGCTCGAGCTCGACCCACTGTTCACGACTGGCTACCAGCTCAAGGTCGAGAAGATGGCGCTCAACGGCCGGCACCACCTGCACTTCTACCCCGGCCTGGGTCGAGTCGTCCGGAGCTTCCAGCCGGAGCTCATCCACATCGATGAGGAGCCGTACAACCTCGTTGCCGCCCAGGCGACGACGCTGGCGAAGCGGTCCGGCGCGAAGACCGTGTTCTTCACCTGGCAGAACCTCTACCGGCGCTATCCGCCCCCCTTTCGGCTCTTCGAGCTCTGCACGTACCGCCACGCCAGCGCTGGGATCGCCGGGAACGCCGACGCCGTCGAGGTTCTGCGGCGCAAGGGCTTTCGCAAGGGCGTCGAGGTTATCCCGCAGTTCGGCGTCGACCCGGAGATCTTCGCGCCGCGCTGCGCTCCGGCCGACGAGGCGCCGAGGCCACCGACGATCGGCTACTATGGGCGGCTGGTCCCAGAGAAGGGGGTCGATACGCTGATCGACGCGGTAGCGCTATTGCCGCACCACCCGCGGCTGGTGATCGTCGGGGCCGGCGAGAGTCTGGACGACCTCAAAGCGCGGGCGAACGAGCGCGGACTCGGCGACCGCGTGACGTTCCGCGGCACGATGCCGAGCGCGAAGATCCCAGCGTTCCTGCGCGAAGTGGACATCATCGTCGTCCCGTCGCGGACGCGGCCCAACTGGAAAGAGCAGTTCGGCCGGGTGATCGTCGAGGCGATGTCGTGCGGGGTGGCGGTGGTCGGGTCGGACTCCGGCGAGATCCCGAACGTCATCGGCGACGCCGGACTGACGTTCCTGGAGGGGGACGTCGCGGCGCTGACGATACAGCTCGGCCGGTTGCTGAACGACCCCGCGCTGCTGCGGCAGCTCGCTGAGGCCGGCCGCCAGCGCGTGCTGGACAACTACACCCAGCGCCAGGTCGCGGCGCGGACGGTGGAGCTGTACCGCCGAGTGCTCGGCTGCGAATCAGGCGACACCGTCGATGGCTGAGAAGGTCGCCCGCGAGCCGCTTGACGCGATCCGGCTAATCCAGCCAGGCCCGCTGGCGCTACTCACCAGCCGGTTTCGCTCGGACGACAACGTCATGACCGTCGCTTGGCTGGCGCCGGTCAGCTTCGATCCGCCGCTGCTCGGCGTCGCGATCCATCCCGGCCGACTGACCCACGAGTACGTCTCGAAGAGCGAGCACTTCGCGCTCAGCTTCCCGACCGCCGACCTGCTAGCAGCGGCGCACCGTTGCGGGGTCGTCTCCGGCCGGGAGGGGGACAAGTTCGTTGCCGCCGCTTTGACGCCGGTCGACGCGCTGGCGATCGAGGCGCCCTTGGTTGAGGAGTGCGTCGCCCACGTCGAGTGCGGGGTCGTCGTCCGGTCGCGCTTCGGCGACCACGACCTGTTCGTCGGCCAGCCGCTGGCAGTCTCGGCCGTGGCCGAGGCGTTCGACGGTCGCTGGCTCGTCGAAACCGACGCCGGCCAGGTCCTCCACCACCTGCGCGCCGATTACTACGCCACCCTCTCCCGCTCCTACCGCGCCCGGCTGGAAGCCGACGAGGAGTAGGTAGCAGGATCCTGACGCAACGGCTGCGTAGAGACAGGGTTCGCTTTTCCCGGCGCCCGCAGGCCCCGCCCCCGCGCGGAACCCCCGCCTATGCAGAGCGTGCTACCCCCTCACGTAGGGGCGGACGCAGAGCGGCCGGCCGGTCTGGCATGGCCGGGTACCCTCTGGGCGGCGCGCCCACCCGGCGTAGAGGCAGACGCCGACGGGTCGAAGTTTCTGTGGCGCCCTCCCCTACGCGGCGCCGGTGGGCGCCGGTCGAACACGCGACGCACCTCGACACGAAACCCCTCGTCTCTCACCCCTCGTCCCTCGTCCCCCGCCCCTAACCTCGTTCAAATCTTCGCCCCCTACTGTTATCCCAGGACGACGCGGACATGGGGTCCGCGACGGCAGATGACGGGGAGCATCACATGTCACAACGAATCGCCCTCTGGACGTCGGCCGCTCTCTCGGTCGCGTTCGCGCTGATCGTCAGCGTAGTGCTGATCGGTCCGTCGATCACCACCGCAGACCAGGCCGACGAGCGCTTCGCCGGGCAACAGACCGACTCGATCGACCGCGGCAACTGGGCGCAGCTGGACTGGTTCGGCCAGCCCGTCTCGGACCAGCAGGCGACGATGTGGCGGACGGCCGGCGCGGCTGGTGAGCCCGTCGCCGTCAGCTACGACGAACGCGACGATGACGAGCACGACGGCGACCACGACGACGACCACGATGACGATCACGAGCACGAGCACGACGAGGATGACGATGACTAGTACGACTCCCGGGCGGGGCCGGCGCGTCCTGCTGATCGATCCCGCCGCCCAAGCAGCCCGCGGCAACTCGGAGGGACGATTGGCCCGGCTGCTGATCGTCGGGGCGCTGGCCAGCTTCCTCGGCTTCTTCGGCTTGGCCGTCATCTCGACGCCGGACACATCCGGCGCCGGCAGCCAGCCGGCTATCAGCGGCTCGGCGCCAGCCTTCTTCAGCCGTGGCAACGATGATGACGACGACGACGGCGGCGGCTGGTTCTCGACCGGCTCCGACGTGCGGACGAAGACGTCGTGATCGCCCTGACGACGGCGGCACGGCCGCTGGCGCGGCGCGCGTTCCCGGCGATGGGCTCGACGATCGACCTGACGCTAGCCGGCGCGGGAGACCGCGATCCGGCCGACGCCTGGCGGCTGGCCGAAGAGTTAGCCGCCGAGTGGGAGCGGACGTTCAGCCGCTTCCGGCCGGACTCGGAGCTCTCGCGGCTCAACGCGGCGGCCGGCGCGCCGGCCGCCGTCTCGCCGCGCCTCTACGACGCCGTCGCCGCGGCGCTGGCGGGTAGTCGAGACAGCGGCGGGCTGTTCGACCCGACCGTCCTGCCGGCCCTCGTCGCGCTCGGCTACGATCGGGATTTTCAGCAACTTGACGTAACAACGTGCTACGATGCGGTCGGCTGCGCGGCGCCGGGAGTTGGCGGGATCGCGCTTGACCGGGCGGCGCGGACGGTCCGGCTGCCGGCCGGCGTCGCGCTGGACCTGGGCGGGATCGCCAAGGGGCTGTATGCCGACGCGCTGGCCGAGCAGTTGGCAGGCTGGCCGGGCGGCTGCGTCTCGGCCGGCGGCGACCTGCGCGTCTGGGGCGACGGGCCGTCGGGCCACGGCTGGGTCGTCGGCGTCGAGCACCCGGGCGACACGAACCGCGACATCGCCCGCGTCCGGCTGCACGGCGGTGGGGTCGCGACGTCCGGCACGAATCGGCGGTCGTGGAAGCGCGGCGACGCCGAGGTCCACCACCTGATCGACCCGCGCAGCGGCCGTCCAGGTGGCCGGACAGTATGGTCGGTCACCGTGGTCGGTCAGTCCGCCGCGTTGGCCGAGGTGGCCGCGACGGCGCTGTTCCTGGCCGGCGGCGCCTCAGCCGCGCTAGATGGGTTCGCTGGGCAGGTTGGCCCCGCCCTCGTCGTCGAGCGTGACGGGACCGTCCGGATGATCGACCGAGGGGAGAGCTAGGATGGCCGCGCAACCACAGGCGACCGGCGGCAGCGCCCCGGTCGCGCCGATCGGGCTGATCATCGTCTCGGCGGGGATACTCGGCCTGGCGGCCGGCGCGGCGGCCGGCGGCACGTCGCTCAGCCCGCTGACCTGGTACCTGGCCCGCGCGTCGGGGTTGACCCTCTACCTGCTGCTCTGGCTGTCGGTCGTCTCCGGCCTGACGATGACGACCAAGCTGCCGCGGGCTCTGGCCGGCGGCGGCCAGAGCTGGCTGATGCACCGTGTCACCAGCGAGCTGTCGATCGTCATGCTCGGCCTGCACATCCTCTCGCTGGCGTTCGATCCGACCGTCCCGCTCGGTATGCTTGGCGTGCTCGTCCCGTTCGCCAGCGACGTCCGCCAGCCGTGGACCGACCTGGGGATCTTCGCGGCCTGGGGCATGCTGGCGATCATCGGCAGCTTCGCCGTGCGCGGGCTGTTCGGCCGGCGCGGCTGGGCGCTGCTGCACCGGCTGACCTTCCCGCTCTGGGCCATCGCGCTGGCCCACGGGATCGGCGCCGGCAGTGACAGCCGCCAGCTCTGGGCGGCGGCGTTCTACGGGCTGACGACCGCGGTGGTCGTCTTCCTGACCAGCTACCGGCTGCTGCGGCTGCGCCAGCGCGGCCATGGGCCGATCTCGATGCCGGAGCCGGTCCGCGACCGGGAGTTGATGCGGGCGCGGGTCGAGCGCTACCGACAGATCCACCAGAGCGCCCAGCGGCGGCGCTAGGCAGGGCAGCGATGCGGATACTAGTTGTCGAGGACGAGCGGCAGCTGGCCGGGATCATCGGCCAGGTGCTCGAACGCGAGCGCTACGACGTGGACCTGGCCTACGACGGCCCGACCGGCCTTGACCTGGCCCTCGGCGGCGGCTACGACGCGATCGTCCTCGACCGGATGCTGCCGGGGATGGACGGGCTGGAGATCTGCAACCAGCTCCGCGAGGCCGGGGTCGGCACGCCGGTGCTGATCCTCAGCGCCCGCCGCGAGATGCCCGAGCGCGTCGAGGGGCTGGATGCCGGGGCCGACGACTACCTGGGCAAGCCGTTCGGCTTCGCCGAACTGCTGGCCCGCGTCCGGGCGCTGACCCGGCGGATCGAGCGGCCGGTCCTGCCGCCGGTGCTGCGCGCCGGCAGGGTCGCGCTCGATCCGCGCACCCACCAGGTGTTCTCCGGCGACCAGCCGGTCGAGCTCAGCCCGCGGGAGTACGCGCTGTTGGAGCTGCTGCTGCGCAACGCCGGACACGTCCTCAGCCGCGACCAGATCCTCGAGCGCGTCTGGGGCTACGATGCTGAGCCGGAACCAAACATCGTCGACCTCTACGTCCACTACCTGCGCAAGAAGCTCGGCGCCCGCTCCCTCATCCAGACCGTCCGCGGCGCCGGGTACACGATACGAGGGATGAGGGACGAGGGATGAGGGACGAGGGGGATTCGGGTTGCGTAGGGACCGGCCTGGGCCTGCCCGCGGCCCGCAGGCCGCTGTTCACGCGCCGATTGACAACCAGTCCGGCGGGCATCATCCGCGCCGGGCGGGGCGTATCGCATATGCCTGGTCAAGCTAGCCAGCCGGCGATGCGGGGATGGCGCCCTGCGGAGCGCGGACGGGTCGGAGGCCTGTCCCTAGGCAACCCAAATCCATCCCAGTCCCTCGTCCCCCATCCCCCATCCCTCATCCCCCCGTATGTTTAGCCACGTCGGGCGGCGGTTGGCGCTGCTGAACGCCGCGACGGTGATCCTGGTGATCGCGCTGGCCGGGGCGGCGACGTTCCTCCTGCTGCGCCAGAGCCTCGACGACGAGATTGACGGCGGGCTGCGCGACCGCGTCGAGGCGGTTCGCGACCACCCCGAGCAGTGGGGCGTGCCGAGCCACGACGACGAAGACGACGACCATGAGCGCGACCGCGAGATCGTCGACTCCGGCGACACGCTCGTCTTCGTCGTCGATCGCGACGGCAAGCTTCTCTCCAATACGCGCGGGGTCGATTTGGCCGGGCTGCCGGTCGAGCCGGCGATCGAGCGCGCGCTCGACAATGAGCGCGATACCCGTACGGTCATCGTCGAAGGCGGCGTGCGAATGCGGGTGATGACGGTGCCGCTGCGCGACCACGACGAGATCACCGGCGCGGTCCAAGCGGCGCGCAGCCTTCGCGAGCACGAGGCCGAGCTGGCGCTCGTCGGCTGGACGACGCTGGCTGGGGTCGGGCTGGGCGCGCTGGTCGCCGTCCCGGCCGGCCTGCTGCTGGCCCGCCGGGCGATGCGCCCGATCGACGCCGCCTTCCAGCGCCAGCGCGCCTTCGTCGCCGACGCCTCTCACGAGCTGCGGACGCCGCTGACTCTCGTCCGGGCCAACGCCGAGCTGGCGCTGCTCGACCCCGAGCGGCCGGTCGCCGAGGCCGCCCCGGCGCTGGAGAGTATCCTGGCCGAGGTGGATCGCACCGACAGGCTGGTGGATGACCTACTGCTGCTGGCACGCACAGACGCCGGCCGGCTGGCGCTGGACCTAGCCCCAGCCGACCCCGGCGCGGTTGCGGCAGAGGCCGCCGAGAGTATGCGCCCGCTGTTCGACGCACGCGGCGTCGCGCTCCGCGTCACACACGACCCGGCCCCGCCGCTGCCGATCGACCGCGAGCGCATCCTCCAGCTGACCCGCATCCTGCTCGACAACGCGTTGAACCACACCCCGGCCAGCGGCCGGGTCGAGCTGCGGGCTGGTCCGGCCGGCCGCGGGGCGGCGCTCGTCGTCCACGACACCGGCGCCGGCATCGCCCCCCAGCACCTGCCGCACGTCTTCGAGCGCTTCTACCGCGCCGACCCGTCGCGCACGCGCACGGCCGGCGGCACCGGCCTCGGCCTGCCGATCGCCCGCGCGATCGTCGAGGCCCA
>DAOKZM010000005.1:0-1975 GCA_035325665.1 Thermomicrobiales bacterium
GCCGGGGGGGCGGGGGACGGAAGGGGCGACGGGGGGGGCGGGCCCGCCGGTGACGCGCCACTGCAGGAAGCCGCGGTTGGCCCGGTAGTTCGGCATGAAGTCGCGGGCGTAGCGGAACGAGTCCAGCGTCAGCTCGTGGTCGGAGCCGCCGACGATCGACATGTAGAGCGAGCCGCCCGGCCGCTGGCGGAAGGCGAGCCCGCCGCGGACCGCCACGCCGACGCCGGTGATCGGCGGCAGCGGCACAGTCTCGACCGCCGTCCCACGGATGACGAGCTGCGGCAGACCCAGGCCGATCGAGCGCAGCAGCCGGCTCGACCAGCCGCCGGCCGCGACCACGACGGCCGGCGCGGCGATCGTGCCGCGGTCGGTCCGAACGCCACTGACCCGCCCGCCGGCCATCTCGATGGCCTGCGCCGCGCAACCCTCCTCGACCGTCGCGCCCAGCCGTCGCGCGGCGTTGGCGAAGGCGGCCGGGGCCTTGCTTGGCTCGGCGTGGCCGTCGTTCGGCGTATACATCCCGCCCAGCCAGTCGCCCTGGATGCCGGGGACGAGCGAGCGGATCTCCTCCAGCGAGACGAGCCGGGTGTTCACCCCGTACTCTCGCGAGGCGTCGATCCACTCGCGGAACTGGCGCATCCGGTCCTCGCTGTCGGCGATCATCAGGTTGCCCTGCTGGACCCACTCGACGTCGCTGCCCAGCTCGGCCGACAGCTCCGGCCAGAGCCGGTTGCTGGCCATCGCCAGCGGCAGCTCGGCCAGGTCGCGCCCCTGCTGGCGGACGAAACCCCAGGCGCGCGTCGACTGGTGCCCGCCGGCCGTATCCTTCTCCAGCAGCACGACGTCCGCACCGCGCCGCGCCAGCTCGTACGCGGTCGCGCTACCCATGATCCCGCCACCGACGACGACGACATCTGCCCGCGCCTTCACGCGCTCCTCCTCACGTTTGCCCCTGGGCGCCGGCGACATTGTACGGGCAACCTACGACGATCAGGTCATGACGATGACGAGCGCCTCGGGGGTCGCCTGGACGACATCCACCCCCGCCTCCCAGTCGACCGGCACGTCGCGCTCGCGCAGCAGCGTGGCGATGTCGATGTCGATCGACTTCGGGCCGGACTGACGCATGCCGGGCTGCGTGTTGACCGCGCCGAGGACGGACTCCAGCAGCCATCCGGCGCCAAGCGGGCCGAGCCGCAAGTCGGCGATGGTGGCCCGCAGCTGACCATTGCCGGCCGGGCTGAGCCGGATGCGGGTCGTCACCGACTGATTGAAAATCCCGCGACGGGCGCGGACGACGACCTCGACGCCGTCCCGGATCAGCCTGGCCGAGTCGTAGCGCAGCGTCGCCGGCCCCACGTCCAGCGGCTCGGCCAGGAGCTGCTCGACGATCCGGACGAAGCCGGCGTTCGGCAGCCGCAGCTCGCAGGCGTGGACCGCCGGCCGCAGCCTGCCGCCGAGACCGGTATGCAGGCGGACGACCGCGTTCGTCACGATGATGTCGCCGAGGACGTCCATCCCGCGCTCCTGTCTTCGGGCCGATCGCCGGGCTTGGGCCGGCCGGTGGCAGGGACGATAGCACGACCTGCCGGTCTCCTGGTTCGCGAATTGAACTTCACCGGTATTGACGGCGTCGTATACTATCGAGTGACAGGCGAGGTCCTTCGGGGCAGGGTGCGGGGCGTGTAGCCCCAATTCCCGATCGGCGGTAGAGCCCGCGAGCGAGGTGTGTAACCTCGCATGATCCGGTGAAACTCCGGGGCCGACGGTATAGTCCGGATGAAAGAAGGCTCGCGGTAGTCTCAGGCCTCACGGCCGGGGATCGTGGCGTTTTTCGCCGCTCCCGGCGGTCAGCCGCCTGGCACTGCTTCCCCCGAAGGCAATCCCCGCCTTCGGGTTTGTTGTGTCAGGCAGGATGATCATATGCTCATTCGCACCCCAACCTCCGTCGCGGAGGTCCCTCATATCGACCGGC
>DAOKZM010000005.1:1985-5880 GCA_035325665.1 Thermomicrobiales bacterium
GCCGCCCGGCGCCGCAGCCGTGCCTGCCGAGCGTGCCTGGCAGATCATCCGCCCGGCGCGGACCCGACGCGTCCGAAGCGCGCTCGGGATCCTGCCGCCGGTCGCGCTCGGCGTCCTGCTGTTGCTGCTCTGGCAGACGCTCGTCAGCTCCGGCGCCGTCTCCGCCTTTCTGCTGCCGCACCCGTCCGACGTCGCGCGCTCGTTCTGGAACGCACTGACGAGCGGGCTCTTCTGGGACTACACGCGGACGACACTGACCGAGAGCATGCTCGGCTTCGCCGCGGGCGCGGCGTTCGCGCTGCCGGTCGGCTATGGGATCGCCCGCAGCCGGCTGCTCGCCCGCACGCTGGAGCCGTACCTCGCCGCCAGCCAGGCGATGCCGTCCGTCGCGATCGCGCCGGTGCTCGTCATCTGGCTCGGCTACGGACTGAAGGCGGTCGTCGTCCTCTGCGCGCTGATCGTTTTCTTCCCGATCGTCGTCAACACCGCGCTCGGCATCCGCACGATCGACCCCGACGTCATCGACGCGGCGAAGGTGGACGGCGCCCACGGCTGGTCGATGCTGCGCCACTTCGAGGCGCCGTTGGCGATGCCGGCCGTCCTGACCGGGCTACGGACGAGCCTGACGCTGTCGATCATCGGCGCGGTCGTCGGCGAGTTCATCCTCGGCGACCAGGGGCTCGGCGGGCTGCTAACGATCGCGCGCAGCAACTTCGACACACCACTCGTCTTCGCCACCCTGTTCATGTTGATGCTGATGGCGTCCGCGATGTACGGGATCGCCCGGCTGATAGAGGGGCGCGTGCTGCGCTCGCTGGAGGGATGACACACAGGATGCAGACCCAGGATGCGGATCGGCCGTCTTCACGATCACGCTGGCTGACGCTGGCGTTGCTCGCCGGACTCCTCGCGATGCTGCCGCTGCTGGCCGCCTGCGGTGGCGATGATGAGGCGACCGCGACAACGGACACGTCGGGCACGACGGCCTCGCCGACCGCTGCCGAGGCCGCGGCGACGGTCCCGGCGGCGTCGCCGGTCAGCGGCGAGACGCGTGACGTCACGATCGGCCTCAGCTTCGTGCCGAACATTCAGTTTGCGCCGTTCTACGTCGCGATCGAGAAGGGCTTCTACGCGCAGCACGGCGTCGAGGTCGAGCTGAACCACCACCAGGCCGGCGCCGACCTGTTCGGTGCGCTGGTCGCCGGTCAGGAGGACATGATGATGGCCGGCGGCGACGAGGTGCTGGCTGCGCGGGCCAAGGGCGCCGAGCTCGTCTACGTCGCCGAGGTGTTCACCCGCTATCCGGTCGGCCTCATCGTCCCGGCCGACTCCGATATTGCGTCGGTCGCCGACATCAAGGGCAAGAAGGTCGGCATCCCCGGGCCGTACGGCGCCAACTACATCGGGTTGCTGGCGCTGTTGAGCAACGCCGGCCTGACCGAGAAGGACATTCAGGTCGAGAGCGTCGGCTTCACCCAGGCATCGGCGCTGCTGGCTGGTCACGTCGACGCAGTGATGGGTTATGTAAACAATGAACCGCTGCAGCTCAAGAAGGCGGGAATGGAAACCCGGACCTTCGCCGTGGCCGATGTCCAGCCGCTCGTCTCAAATGGCCTGATCGCCACCGAGAAGACGCTGCAGGACGATCCCGAGATGGTCAAGGCGGTCGTCGCCGGGACGCTGGAGGGGGTCCAGTACACGATCGACCACCCCGACGAGGCGGTGGAGATCGCGAAGAAGTTCGTCCCGACGCTGACCGATGACGAGCAGGTTGCTGACGCCAGGGCGGTTCTCGATGCCTCGCTGCCGCTCTGGCAGCCGACCACCCCGCCCGGGTCGAGTGACCCGGAGGACTGGCAGAGCATGGCCGACTTCCTCACCGAGCACGGTCTCCTGGAGGGCGAGGTCGACGTGTCGGCGGCGTTCACCAACGAGCTGATCGGGCAGCCATAGGCCGGCGCGGCGTGTGGCGGGCGGCCGCCTCGCTCACGCCGCCGGCTCGACCCGCACGCCGCGGAAGACTTCCGCCGCTGACTGCCAGGACTCTTCAGACCCGTCGAGCGTCACCCCAAACGCGCGCCCCAGGACCTGGCGGGCGAGCCGGGGGTGACGTTCCACGTAAGAGCGTAGTTCGGCGATGGTCTCGTCGGTGGTCAGGAAACGCTGCTCCGGGACGAACCGCTCGCCGCCGACCCGGATCTCCAGCGCCGGCTCCACCTGGATGTTGCGGTACCAGTCGGTCGTGCCGCGCCAGCCGGCCATCACGACGCAGGCGTGGCTGGCGCGGTCGTAGCGCACGACCTCGACGACCGCCTCGCGGAGCAGCCCTGACCTGCGTCCCCGGTGGATGATCAGCAGGAGTCGATGGTCGAGGAGGCGGCCCAGCCCTAGCCTGTAGAGCCAGATTGGCACGCGAAACGCGACCCGCAGCCAGCCCGACGGCCGATGTTTGGCAAGCGCCATCGACATTCCCTCTCGTTCGTCTCGCTCGCCGGGCCACGTATCCTTGCCCGGATGAGCGGCGGCATGAAGCGAAGGATGACCGATGCCCGACGATCTCGAGCTGGTTCCAGCTCCAGCGCCATCAGATCGACAGGCACTGTCCGGCGATGAGCTGGCGACGTTCGAGGGTGTCGTGCGTGGCCGCCGGTCGGTGCGCCGGTTTCGTCCTGAGCCGCTGCCAGACGCGGTCGTCGATCGCGTGCTCGACGCCGGCCTCTGGGCGCCCTCGCCGCACGGCACCCAGCCGTGGCGCTTCGCCGTCCTGCGGTCGCCGGAGACTCGCGAGCGGCTGGCTGGCGCGATGGCCGAGAGCTGGCGGCACAACCTGGCGATGGACGGCGAGCCGGAGGACGTTATCCAGGGCCGTCTGGCCGGCTCCCGGCGGCGACTGCTAGAGGCGCCGGTTCTGATCCTCGTCTCACTCTACACCCGCGACCTCGACCGTTATCCTGACCCTGAGCGCGCGGCAGCCGAGCGGACAATGGCGGTCCAGAGCCTCGGCGCCTGCGTCCAGAATATGCTGCTGGCGGCCTACGCCAATGGCATCGACGCCGGCTGGATGTGCGCGCCGCTCTTCTGTCCCGACATCGTCATCGGCACTCTCGGTCTTGATCGGGCCCTCGAGCCGCAGGCGTTGCTGGCCCTTGGCCACGCCGCCGCCGACCCGAAACGCCGGCCGCGACGCCCACTCGACACGCTCGTCGTCTTCGACGACCGCAAGGGCTAGCGCCGGCCGCGCATCATTCTCACAAGACACTGTTCAAACGACCGCCGTGTCGCTATGATGCAAAAGGTATTCGCGCACGTCTCAGCCGTAGCCGGGATCGCGACCAGCACCGATGCGTGGTCGTTGCCGCGCGCTCGTTGGCCCGCCGAGTCGTGCGACCCATCGATATCGTCCGGGGGGATCGCCTCCGCGCCGCGTCAGCGTCGTCGCGTGAGCATCCTATCTCGATAGCGTCAGGACAGCCAGATGCCGCGTCGCGCGATCCTTGTCTCTCTCGCCGTCCTCGTCATCGCCCTTTTCTCCGTGCCTGCCCCGCTGTCAGTGGCGGCAGCGCCTCCTGAATCGACGGCGTACGTTCCCGGTGAGCTGCTGGTGAAGTTCCGTCCCAGCGCCGACAGCAAGGCGATCACCGACGCCCACCGAAGCATTGGCGGCAGCGTCAAGCGGACCATCTCGCGGATCGGTGTTGAGGTCGTCTCCGTCCAGCGGGGCCGCGAGAAGACGAAGCTGGCCGAGTATCTCCGGAATCCGAACGTCGAGTTCGCCGAGCTGAATGGCATCTACCGCGCTGTTGCGATGCCGAGCGACCCACGCGTCGGCGAGCAGTGGCAGTACGAGAACACCGGCCAGACCGGCGGGACTCCCGACGCCGGCATCGATGCCTTC
>DAOKZM010000005.1:5890-21122 GCA_035325665.1 Thermomicrobiales bacterium
GCCTGGGACGTCACCCAGGGCAGCGCAAGCGTCGCCGTCGCGATCCTCGACACCGGCATCGACTCGGGACATGTCGACCTGGCTGGCAAAGTCGCGAGGTCGGTCAACTTCACGAACAGCTCGACCGTCGAGGATCGCTACGGGCACGGCACGCACGTCGCCGGGATCGTCGCGGCGACGACGAATAACGGCCTCGGCGTCGCCGGGACCTGCCCGAACTGCGTGCTCTACAACGTCAAGGTGCTGGGTGATGACGGATCCGGCTCCTGGGGGAACATTGCTGCTGGAATCAACTGGGCGCTCGACAATGACGCTAAAGTCATCAACCTCAGCCTCGGCGGTTCATCCGGCTCGTACTCGCTCCAGTCCTCGATCAATAACGCCTGGGCCAAGGGTGTTGTGATCGTCGCCGCTGCCGGGAACAGCAACACGTCGTCGAGATTCTATCCGGCCTACTACAGCAACGCCATCGCGGTCGCCGCGACCACTAGCAGGGACCTACGAGCGAGCTACTCCAACTACGGCAATTGGGTCGATGTCGCCGCGCCGGGCGACTCGATCCTCTCGACGACGATGAACGACACGTACGGCGCCAAGAACGGCACGTCGATGGCCGCGCCGCACGTTGCCGGTCTGGCCGGACTCCTTTGGTCCACCAGCTACGGAACCAGCAACAGCAACGTTCGCAACAGGCTGCAGTCCACGGCAGACAGCATCGCCGGCACCGGCAGCCTGTGGGCGTATGGCCGGGTGAATGCCTGTAAGGCGGTCGGCGGCAATTGCGATCAAACCACGTCCGGACCGGTGGTGTCGATTGCCAGCCCGGCGAACGGCACTGTCGTTACCGACGTCGGCGCCCCGCTGCTCGTCCAGGTTGCGGCGACCGACGCGTCGGCCGCGGCTGGCTCGCTGGATGTCGCGGTCAGCATCGACGGCGGCCCCTGGAACGTGGCCGCATGGAACGCGTCCAGCCTGCGCTACGAGTGGAGTTGGGCCGTCAGTTCGGCCGCCAACGGTCCGCACACAATCCGCGCTCGGGCGACGAACGCCGCAAGCGCGACCACGATGACCGACCCGTCCTACGTCCGGATCGCCCGGCCGGTTACACTGCCCGGCGCGTTCCAGGCCGAGGATTACCACGCGTTCTCCGACCAGACGGCCGGCAATACCGGGGGGGCGTACTGGAACGACGATGTGGACAAGGAGTCCTGCGCCGACGGCGCCACCTGTTACAGCATCGGCTGGGTCGAGGCCGGCGAGTGGCTGGCCTACACGACGACGATTGCCGAGGCAGGTGACTACACGTTCTCGTTCCGCGTGGCGACGCCGAACTCGAATGCGACGGTCCGCATCCTCGTCGATGACGCCGACGTCTCCGGGCCTATCGCAATCCCGAGCACCGGTGGCTGGCAGTCCTGGGCGAGCGCTACGAGCGGGGCGGTGCCGCTACCGGCCGGGTCGCACACGCTGAAGCTCGTCTTCGGTTACACCGGCTCGAATCCCGGCTACCTGTTCAACCTCAACTCCGTGACAGTCGCCACGGCCGTCGCGGTCGACAACCCGCCGTCTGTCGAGATTGCCAGCCCGGCTTCCGGGGCGACCGTCGCCGGACAGGTCGGCGTCTCGGCGACCGCTAGCGACGACGCCGGCGTGGCGCGGGTCGAGTTCTTCGTCGATGGAACCTCGATCGGCATCGACACCAACGGCGGTGACGGCTGGGGGGTGACCTGGGACTCCGCGAGTGCTGGCGACGGCACTCACGCGCTGACGGCTCAGGCGACCGACACTGCCGGCCAGACGACGACGAGCTCTGCCGTGTCGGTGACGGTTGATAACGTCAACTCGCCGCCGCTGGCATCGTTCAGCGCGTCCTGCGGCGGGTTGACCTGTGCGTTCGATGCGACCGGCTCCAGCGACCCGGACGGTTCGGTGACCACGTGGTCATGGACGTTCGGCGATGGCGGTAGCGGCTCGGGCGCGACGGTCAGTCACACCTACGCCGCGACGGGCAGCTTCACCGTCATGCTGACGGTGACGGACGATCGCGGCGCGACCGCGTCGACCAGCCAGGCGGTCGGTGTGACGGCTCCGGCCGCATCGATGCACGTCGGTGATCTGGATGCGAGCTACTCGCGCTTCTGGTTCTGGGCCAGCGCGACCGTCAGCGCCCGCGTTCAGACCTCCACTGGAGAGAACCTCGCCAACGCGACGGTGACCGGGTCGTTCATTCAGGGATCCTGGACGAAACAGATCTCCTGCACAACTGGTAGCGCTGGCGTCTGCACGCTCGCGTCGGGCACGCTGCCGTCGGGCTTCGCCGGTGTCAGCTTCCGCGTCGATACCGTGACTCACGCCACGCTCAGCTACGATCCGTCCGCCAACGGCGATCCGGACGGCGACAGCGATGGCACGACGATCACGGTGCTCCGCTAATGGCCGATGATCGAAGGCTCCTCCTGCCCACGCTCCGGACGTGGCCCGATCGCACTGCTACCATCGTGCCGGTTAAGTGGCGCTGAAGAGGGGATGACGACGTGGCGCAACCGGTCGTGCTGTCGATTCAGGTCGGCATGCCGCGGACGATGATCGACGAGAGTCGGATCGACAGGCTCGACCCGGAGTGGACGAGCGGGATATTCAAGTACCCCGTCGATGGGCCGGTTCGTCTGACCATGACCGGACCTGAGGGTGACGGGCAGGCCGATCCGACCGCCCACGGCGGCATCCACCAAGCGGTCCTGCTCTACGCGGCAAGCCACTATCCGGACTGGCGCGAGCGGCTCGACAGGCCCGACCTGACCTGGGGCAGCTTCGGCGAGAACCTCACCGTCGATGGATTGACCGAGGCGGACGTCTGCATCGGCGACCGGTACGAGCTCGGCGAGACGCTCTTGGAGGTGTCGCAGCCACGCCGCCCATGCTGGAAGCTCTCGCGACGGAACGGCATCGGCGACCTGGCCCAGCAGGTCCAGCGCAGCGGCCGCGGCGGCTGGTATGTGCGCGTGCTGCGGGAGGGCGAAGTTTCTGCCGGCCAGCCGCTCCTCCGAGTCGCTCGCCAGTACCCGGAGTGGACCGTCGCCCGCGCCAACGACATTATCTATGGCCGCGAGAAGGACCCCAACGCGCGGGCAGCGCTGGCAGCCTGCCCGGCACTCTCACCGCGCTGGCGTAATGTCCTGACTGGTGGCCCCGACCGCGTCGCCTAAGGTGGGCATATGCTGGCCCCGCGGAATGACTCCGCGGGGCCGTGTTTCTCAGGCTGGCTGGAGAGGAGCACCTGGTGGCGCTATTCGCCGAACCACTCCGCGCGCCACTGCTCCATCTGGTCGATCTCTGCCTGCTGAGCCGTGATGATCTCCTCGGCCAACTGCTGTAGTTCCGGTCGCTCGGTCGTCTGCTGAATCTCCTTCGCCATATCGATGGCCGACTGGTGATGCGGGATCATCATGTCGATGAACACCTCGTCCGGCGCGTCGGACTGCGCCAGCATCTCCATGTCCGCATCTGACATGCTCATGCCGGGCATGTCCATCATGGCCGAGAGGTCACTCTCCGGCGCGCCCGCGAACCACTCGTCGCGCCAGGCGCGCATCTGCTCGATCTCGCGCTCCTGCGCGGCGATGATCTCGGCGGCGACGTCGCGGATCTCCTGGTGCTCGGCTGTGTCCTTCACCGCCTCGGCCATCGCTACGGCGCTCTGGTGATGCACGATCATCGCGTCGATGAAGTGCAAGTCCGGATCCTCTCCTGCCTCCGGTGATGCCATCGAGTGCCCCTGGTGCTGGGGCGTACTGGTGGCGAGCGTCGTGGTCGGCGTCGACGTCGACACTGCGTTACCAGTGCCATCGGTGTTGTCGCCGCCACAGGCGGCTAGCAGGAGAGCCAGTGCCGGTACGAGCAGCAGAATCCAGCGAAGACGTGTCATCGTCATCGGTACCTCATGTCATGTCTGAAGGGTCTGGGAGACAGGTCGGCAGCGGCGCACGCGCGCCGCGCAGCGTCTATAACCTGAAGCGCTGCAACATCGCCTGACGGACCGGCCCTGCGGGCCAGGGTAGGTCGATGCAGGCGCGAGTCGGCACAGCGTGATCTACCGCGCCAAGATCAACGATCACAGGCGCGTTGTCTACCAGCCCAGCGTCGGCCAGGAGATTGAACCGCTGGGCTACCCACGTAGGAGGAGGACAGGTGTCGTCATCATGTCCGGCAATCAGACCGGCTACGTCGGTAGGCGCGATGGGAATCGCAGCCGCGTTGCTCGCATGGTGAGCTGGAGCATGGATGTCGACAAGATCAGACGGCGTGCCAGCGTGCGCCGAGTGGGCCATGACGACGTGTGCCAAGACGACGAAACAGATGAGGAGCGCGGGACGCACTGCAGCGCCGCGGAAGGACGGATTAATCATGCCCCCAAGCGTGCCATCCCCGCCCTGGTTTGCCAAAGTGGCGGCAGATACGATCGACGCCCAGCATCCGCTGGGCGTCGACAGGAAGCCGGACTCACGTGGCGTCAGCTCATCGAGACGATGTTGCCATGCCAATCCTGCGACATCACCTGACCGGTTGTTGCCTGTACCGAGATCAACCCGGTCACCTGGCCGGCGTCCATAACCTGGACGGTGAAGTAGCCGGGAAAGGCCATGACTTGACCCGCGTTCGTGCCTGGCTGGTTCGCGTTGAGCCACTCCTGCGCCGCAGTCTGGACCGTGTCCACGTTCAGCGGCTCATCCAGGGTCATCGCCGGGTCGGTCTGTGCCGCGAACCGTTGGCACTCCGCCGGATCCATCATCCGCAGCCGGTCCTGGTCGGTGGCGCCGGGACCGGCGCCGTCCATATTGTGCTGGCGGTTGTGGTCCATCATGCCGGCGCCGTGCTGTGGCATTGTGCCCTGGCCGTCGTGCATCTGCGAGTGCTGGCCGCTACCCACCACGCCATTCATACCGTTCATCATGCCGCTCATGTTGTGCTGGGTCATCCCAGGCTGGCCAGCCAGGACGGCGTGATACGTCGTGTTCCACATCAACGTCCGCTGCGGGTGGACGGCGCCGTCCTGCTGGACGATGAGTTCCAGCGCTCCGTTGCCCGTCACGGGGTCGATCACCGCGACATAGGTGTGGTTACTGAACGTGATGATCGCGCCGACATCGAGCGCCTCCAGACCCTCGCCCGTGAGGTAGGCCTCGACGGCGTTGCGGGCAGCGTCTACTGCCAGCTCGTTCGACGTCATAGAGGCCTTGTCGGCCGACGCGTTGTCGGCTCGGGCGTTCGCCGGTCCCGTGAGCATCAACGCCGATACCAGCAGCACGACCGTCACCGTGGCTGTTCCAATAATCCAGCGCTTCATAACATCCTCCTCCTGCCCCAGCTGGGGCTACTTTTGCTCGAGGGTTCGGCGAGTCTGCTCGAACTCCTCGGCAGTGATCTCTCCTCGTGCGAAGCGCTCGCGCAGGATCGACATCGACTGGTCGCGACCGTTCGGCCTGTCGTCGTCTGGCCGGCGCTGGGGAGCGCGCCCCCCGGTGATCGCCCAGACGATCAGCCAGATCCCGCCAAACCAGAAGGCCAACATCATCAGCATCCCGATCCACCCCCAGGACCCCATGTGGCCCCAGCCATCGCCATACATCATCCGGATCACCTCGTTCCCAATGTTCACGAACGGAGAAATCGTCCCAGTTGCGTCACGTGCATCGTATGAAACGCAGGTCAAGGGACGACCACTGATTGGGTCAAGAAACCGTTAAGATCGGGGCGGTGTGGTCTGCGGCTCAGCCGGCGGTTGGCAAGGTGACGGTGAAGGTTGAGCCTTGGCCGGCGCCTGGGCTCTCGGCGCGGATCGTGCCGCCCTGCGCCTCGACGAGCGCCCGGGCGATCGTGAGGCCAACGCCACTGCCGCCCGTCCGTGTTCGCGCCTGCTCGGCCCGATAGAAGCGCTCGAAGACGTGCGGCAGGTGCTCGGGAGCGATGCCGGAGCCGGTGTCATGGACCGCTAACTCGACGCGCTCATCTCTCTCTCGGGCTCGAATGGTGACAGTTCCCCCGGTTGGTGTGTGGCGCAGCGAGTTCGCAAGCAGGTTCATGAGCACCGGCGCGAGCCGGTCGGCGTCGGCGCGAACGATGAGCGGGGTGGGCGGCAGTTCGACGCGCAGCGCGACCCCCTTGGCCTTGAACGAGGCTCCAACCTGGGTGACAACACGGTCCACCGCGTCCTGGACAGCGACCGGGGCAATCCGCAGCTCGACGTCATGCGCCTCGACTCGCGAGAGCAGTTGCAGATCGTCCACCAGCCGCGCGAGCCGACCTGTCTCGTCGTGGAGCACCGCGAAGAGTTCGGGAGAGGGTTGGACGATGCCGTCAATCAACCCCTCGAGGTTGCCGCGCAGCGTTGTCAGCGGCGTGCGAATCTCATGCGCGACGTCGCCGATTAGGGTGACGCGCCGTCGTTCGGCGTCCTCGAGTTCGGCGGCCAGGTGGTTGAGGCTGGTCGTGAGCTCGGCCAGCTCGACCGGCTCGACGGCCTCGACGCGGACGCCGTACTGGCCGGCGGCCATCTGCCGAGAGGCGCGTGCCATCGTTGCTATCGGATCGGCGATCCGCCGGGCGACGAAGATGCTGGCCGCCACCGCGACGACCGTGGCGGCCAGCGTGGCGATGAGGACCGCCTGGAAGACCGTAGCGCGGAAGACATCGACAGTCTCGGCGTGGACCTCCCCGGTCATTTGCTGATGCATTGCGCCCTGGCCGCGGCCCATATGGTCGGTCAGCGCGCGGTCGAAGACCGACGGGCCGACCAACTGGACGCCGACGGCGACGATGGTGACGCCGACGGCGAGCACGATGAGGTAGGAGAGCAGCAGCCTCGACGAGAGGCGCCAGGAGGTGAAGCGCCTCATCGCCCGGGCCTCCGCAGGCGATACCCGACGCCGCGCACCGTCTCGACGTAGCGTGGCTCGGCGGGGTTGGGCTCGATCTTCCGCCGCAGGTTGCTGACGTGGACATCGACGACACGCTCGTCGCCGTAGAACTCGCCCCAGACCCGCTCAATGAGCTGCGCCCGGCTGAAGACCATTCCCGGGCGCGAGGCGAGCGTCGCCAGCAGCTCGAATTCCAGTGGTGTCAGCTCGACCGGCTCGCCACCGACGCGCGCCTCGTGGGCGGCCGTGTCGATCTCCAGCCCGTTGGCGCTGACGACCTCGTTCTCCACCGGCGATGCCGCGCCCGTTCGCGGCCGGCGCAGCATGGCCCGCACGCGGGCGACCAGCTCGCGCGGTGAGAACGGCTTCACGAGGTAGTCGTCGGCCCCGGCGGTCAGGCCAATGATGCGGTCTACCTCCTCGGTCCGTGCGCTGAGCATCAGAATGTAGGCGTCGGAGAACGCCCGCACCCGGCGCGTGACTTCCAGCCCGTCGAGGCCCGGGAGCATGATGTCGAGGACGATGACGTCCGGCGCGACCTCGCGGGCCAGATCGACGGCCGCGATCCCGTCGCCGGCCTCGTGGACCTGGAACCCCTCGTGCCGCAGGTAGCGCCCGACGAGCTCGACGATCCCGCGCTCGTCGTCAACGACCAGGACGGTCGCTGGCGCGATCATCTGTCCTCCTGATCGGGACGCGCCTCGATGAGCTTGACGATATCCCGCCAAAGATCGTCTACTCGCTCAATGGTGAATCCCGCGCGCTCGACGTTGACGACGGTTCTGCGGTTGATGTTGGCTCCCATAACCCGGACGACGACCGGGTTGGCGGCGCGCATGAGCGGCTTCAGCAGTCGATTTTCGCTCAGGACGTGCTCGAGCAGGAGGAGTTGGCCTTCTGGCGCCAGCACCCGGCGTGCCTCGCGTAACCCGACTACCGCGTCCGGCACGGAGCAGAAGACGAACGTCGCGACAACGGTGTCGAAGCTAGCGTCCGCGAACGGCAGTCGCTGAGCGTCCGCCTCTCGTAACTCGACGTCGACGCCGATCACCGCGGCTCGCGCCCTCGCGATGTCGAGCATGCGCGGCGAGATATCGATCGCGGTGACCCCGGCGCCGGCCGGGTAATAGGACATGTTCTTGCCCGTGCCGACACCCAATTCAAGCACTCGAGGCCCGCGGACTCGCTGCCATAGCTCCGCGCGCCATCCGGCCATGCGTCGTTCAGCCAGCGCCTCCATGCGGTCGAACCCGCCAGCAATCCGGTCGTATCGGTGTCGCGTGAGGTCGGTAGCCTGTTGGAGTGCCGGGTCCGTCATCTCGCTCATCCGACGTCGACTCCTTTCCCATGCCCGGGGGCGACGAAGGCGTGGTATCGATGGTATCCCAGTAGTGTCCAGGGTGGCGTGGATCGCCGCGAAGCTCGGCCATGCAGCTGTGGACTTGCGCCGAGATATGCCGGCGTTGTGTCCAATCGTGCCGCGAGGTGGCGGCCCAAACGCGTCGATGCGCTGACCACGAGCGAGCGGCCGAACCCCCCCATCGGCCGCTCGCCACGTTGACTACCGCGTTACCGGAGCCGCGCGACGCGAGCGGCCGAGAAGGGCGACGAGCGCGGCAGCGCCGATCGCGGCGCCAGCCAGGGCGACGATCTGCGCCTCCTGCAACCCGATCACCCATACCCGTTCCTCGCGCACCCACGAGATGCCGAACCGACCGATCGCATAGAGTGTGACGAACGTGGCGAACAGCGTGCCGGCCGGCAGCGGCCGGCGTCGCAGGCGCCACACTACCGCGAAGACCACGAGGTTAAGCGCCATGTCATACAGCGGGTAGGGATAGGTCGGTACGTCGAGAAGCCGATCGGGGATAAACGATTCCGGGTTGGTATAGACGAAGGCCAGCGGCCAGTCGGTCCGGGCTCCCCAGGCATCGCCGTTGACGATGCAGCCCAGGCGACCGATGGCCTGCGCGAGCGCCAGTGCCGGCGCCACTGCGTCGATCACCAGGAGCATCGGCACGCGGTAGATGCGGGTCGCGACAGCGACCCCGGCGAACCCGCCCAGCACCGCGCCGTAGATCGCTAGGCCGCCGGACTGGAAGTTGAGTACGTGCGCGGGGTGGGCGGCATAGTAGTCGAGCCGGTCGACGATGTGGAGCAAGCGGGCGCCCAGGATGCCCCCGGCGATTGCGTAGAACGCGATGCCGCCGAAGTGCGTCGGAGCGAGATCCCTGCGGCGATACTCTCTCTCGGCGACCCAGACGCCGACGAGGATCGCGACGAGGATCGCCAGGCTGTACCAGCGAAGCTCGAGACTGCCGAGAGTGAAGATCACGGGATCGATCGAGATCACGATACGTGACACGAGGTTCCTCTCAGTTATCGCGGACCGGCACGTTCGTCTGGCACGATCGCGTTTGACGTCGCCTAGTGATCCACCGGCGACGCTGAACGAAATGAAGAGGGGGAGCCACTCCCAACGATGGCTTCCCCGGAGTTCACCCCATCCCCACCTTGGCGTTACGGTTTCGGGTATTCTGCCGCGACGATGAGCGACGTCGTCGGCTGGACTGCATCATTGCTTGGAACGATGATCTCGAACGTGTGTGGGCCACCCATACCCTCGTGCATGCTGAAGGCGACGTCCAGCGTAGTCTCCTCGCCCGGCTTCAGGGTCGTCTGACCGACGACCGGCTGGGGCGGTCAACACCCTTCCAGCGTCTTCACCTCGGCGGCGCCGAGCGTCATTGGCTGGTCGCCGACGTTACGGAGTCGGAAGCTCGCCTGCACCTCGTGGCCGTAGGCGACTGCGCCCTCGTCCACGCTCGTCTTATCGACCGCCAAGCGCGGACCGCCGGTGTATGACTCGGCGCTCCAGGTCGCGGCCGCGGCGGGCGGCGGGTGCGAGTTGGCCGTCTGCTCCTCGTCCCCGCCTGCGCTGGCGAGCAGGGCGACGGCGACGACCGCGAGCAGCCCGACCAGGCCGAATATCCCGAACAGGATCCGGCGCTGCTGGCGGCGCTGCTGTGCTGCCGTGGCTCGCCTTCGGCGCGCGCTATCCTGCTTGCTCATGTGACACTCATTCTCCCCCGGATCATCCGGTGTTAGCTTCCGTAGCGATCGACGATCATCGACTGCAGCTCGCTGGAAGTCATGCCACGCGCCGCGCCATCGAGCGCGTCGCGCGTGATCAGTTGGCAGACTCCGCAGTACAGTCCGTGTGACGAGTAGACCGTGACCCCGCCTACCTCCTTCTGCTCGATGTAGCAGTCCAGGTTGGACTGATGTCCGAGCGATTCGATGCAACCGCACAGGCACGGCACCGACTCCACCACCTGCGGATGGTCGATCGCGGCCTGATACGCCATCTCGGCCATCGGTCCCGCCGCGCGGATGTGCGCTGGCAGCGTTCGATGGGCCGCCGGGATCAGTGCCGGGATCTCGGCAGTGGCCTGACGCGGCGCGGCTCCCGCGGCGAGCATGACAACAGCGCTCGCCAGAAGCACTGTGATGAACGCTACCCTCATCCCGAACCTCGATCCCACGTCGCTGGCGTCCCGTCGGCGCTAACAATACGGACCCCAGCGTGCCATCTATGTGACGGTCGCGGTCACGAGCGTTACAGAATCGTATCAGCCAGCCTGCTCACCGCCGATTCCTCAGAGTTGCCTCAGGTTCGGCTCAGAATCCACTCAGACCGGCGATTTACGCTCCGCTCGCGCGAGTCCGAGAGCTAACGGCACAAACCCAGGGAAGGACAGCAGGATGGAAGATCAACGTGAGATGCCTGCCGCGCTCGGTCGGCGTTCCGGGGTCTGGCCGATCATCGCAGTAGTGGCGGCCATCGCTCTCGTGGCCACATCGGTCGTCGCCGTGACGCAACTGCGCGATCACGGTGCAGACCGGGGGACTACCAATGCCGAGCTGTCGCAGCAGATCGAAGGCGGAAATGTGACCGTCCGGGTCACCTGGCGCGGCAGTGGCGCCGGCCCGATCTTCGATATTGCGATGGACACGCACTCGGTAGATCTGGATGCGATCGATCTTGGACAGATAGCGATCCTTCGGGTCGGCAGCAATGAGTACGCACCGATCCAATGGGATGCAGAGAAGGGTGGTCATCACCGCAGCGGGATACTCGCATTCCCGGCGACGGATGCTGCGGGTCAGCCGCTCGTCGGCTCGGGTGCGTTTGAGCTGGTGATCCGAGACGTTGCCGGGGTCGCGGAGAGGGTGTTCGAGTGGAATCCATAACACCAGCTGAACCGATGGGCGTGAGCGCCGGGCAATTGAGGTGGCGCCCCGTCATTAAATCGGTAGTCTTCGGGGCGATGGCGTCCGCCGCGCTGCTCGTCCTGTACCTCGGTACGATCGCCCTGGCGCAGGACTGGCCACATGCGCGCTGGCAGTGGGCCGAAGATCGGCTCTTCATCATCCCGCTCGTCGTCGGGTTCGGCACGCAGGTGGGCTTGTTCGTCTACCTGCGCACGCTCCACGCTCGCGCGCAGGGAACAGCGATAGCGGCGAGCACGGGAACAAGCACGACCGCGATGCTCGCCTGTTGCGCCCATCATCTGGCGGACGTGCTGCCGGTTCTGGGGCTCTCGGGCGCGGCCGTCTTTCTCGACGCGTACAAGTCGGAGCTGTTGTGGCTGGCGTTGGCGATGAACGTCGTCGGGATCGTCTACCTGCTCTGGCTGGTCACGCGTCAGATGCGGCTTATGTCTCCGGCGGGCGCCGCTGCGGCCTGCCATTCGCCGGCCGATCGATTGGTTTAGTGACGAGGATTCGAGCGTGATTCGAGTACAGAAGCGACTGGCATTGGTGGCCGGTCTAGTGGTTGTCGGAGCCCTGCTGACGGCCTGTGGCGCCGCCGATACGGTGACCGGGGTTGGCTCCACCCCGACCATCCCCGCCTCGTGTGAGGCCGGCACGACGCCCACGGGCGACGGGACGCCAGGCGCGGCCCAAGCGTGTACCAATGATGTCGCGGCGAGCGGCACTGCTCAGACGGTGACGATCGACGCTCGGGATCTGTTGTTCGACCCACCTGAATTGCATCTCAAGGCAGGGGCGCCTGTTGTGCTGGAACTCGTCAATGACGGCGCCCTCCTCCACGACATTACAATCGAAGGGATCAACGTGACCGATGACGTGGTCGAACCTCCGGCAGAGCATCATCAAGGGCATTCGATGACGATGATGAAGCCAGCCACCGTTCACCTGGCGGCTGAGAGCGGCGAGTCCGTCAGCGCGACCTTCACTCCGCGCGCTGGAACCTTCGAGTTCTACTGCAGCGTCGCTGGCCACCGAGAGGCCGGAATGCACGGGACGATCGTGGTCGAGTAGGACGACGCCGTCGGTCTGTTGCCCTCGGTATTGATCGGAAAGGAATCTACCATGGCAAAGATCATCCTCACATTCGTCGTAGCGGTATCGATCGCGCTCGCCGCGGTTGGGCCGGCAGCGGCCCAGCCCGCAGAGATGGATATGTGCTCGCACGAGCCGACGATCGATGCGCTAAGCGCGTGCCTCCAGCACGCGATCGAAGTGGGGCACGTGACGAATGTCGGCGTCGCGCAGAGTCTGACGGTTAAGGTCGCGAACGCTCAGGCAGCCCTCG
The DNA here is from genome assembly GCA_035325665.1 of Thermomicrobiales bacterium. Lineage (GTDB taxonomy): Bacteria > Chloroflexota > Chloroflexia > Thermomicrobiales > CFX8 > JAMLIA01. Next base: position 18,428 of record DAOKZM010000005.1, read on the forward strand.
ACCGTGGAGACTCGGGCGCGGCAGTCGGGCTATTGAACGCGTTCGTGCTCCAGGTCGGGGCACAGTCGGGCAAGAGCATCGATGCGATGCATGCCGAACATCTGATCGGGCACGCAATTGCCGTCATCGCCGCGCTGCGAACCTGAGCAGAGAGCAGAGATCGGATAGCGACGAGTAGCGGGGCTCGCGGGCGACGCGCTAGCCCGACTATGGCCGGAGGGGCGCGTGAAGCGAGTACTGGCGATCGACGACGACGTAACGCTTCTCAGCGCGCTGAAGCGTGGCCTGTCCTATGACGGCTTCGTTGTCGATGTCGCTGCCTCGGGAGATGAGGGACTGGCCGCGGCGCGCTATCACACACCGGACCTGGTTATCCTCGACATCATGCTGCCGGGGATCGACGGACTCGAGGTTCTCCGGCGGCTCCGCGCCGCGGATCCCTCGCTCCCGGTGCTGCTGCTCACCGGCCGCGACACCGCGGCCGATCAGGTCCAGGGCCTCTCGCTCGGCGCGGATGACTACGTGGTCAAGCCGTTTACCTGGGACGTGCTGCTCGCGCGGGTCCACGCGCTGCTGCGCCGGCAGGACGCGGAGCGGCCGCCAGTGCTGCGGTTCGCCGATCTGAGCCTCGACACTGCAGGACGCCGCGCGCGGCGAGCCGCGCGGGAATTCGACCTGACGACGACAGAGTACGAGCTACTTCGGCAGTTTCTCGAGCACCCGCGGCGAGTGCTGCCACGAGACTTCCTGATGGATCGGGTCTGGGGGTTTGACTTCGAGGGCGGGACGAACGTGCTGGAGACTTACGTCAAGCAACTGCGTCAGAAGATAGAAAGCGGCGGCGAAGACCGGCTGATCCACACGATCCGCGGCGTCGGCTACGTTCTTCGGGAGCCCTGACGGTGCCGATCCGCCTGCGTCTCGCGGTGTGGTACGGGTGTCTTGCTGGGATCCTCCTTGCCCTGCTCTCGGTAGCAACCTACGCGACACACACCCGCGCACATTACGACGATCTCGACCGTGCGCTCTCCGTCGCCGCATCCCATGTGGCCAACGAGTACCGCCAGACGTCATCCGGGTCTGCCGCCGTGCTACGAGACCCCATCGCACCCGATCTCATCATCCAGGCCTACGACGAGTCGGGGCGGCTGGTCATTCCGGTCGGTTCGTCGAACTTGCCGTTCGCCGCTGACCCACGCCGGATCGTGGCCGATCCTGCCGGCCCCGCGTTCGACGTAGTCGCTCGCCTCGCGCCGGGCCTGGTCGACTTGGGAAACCCGCACGGGGCGTTCGGGCTGATGCGGGACGATGGTGGCCGTCGCTGGCGCCTCTACGTCCTGCATCTGGAAGGCGCGGGTTACCTGATGGCGGCGGCCCCGCTGAACCACATCGACGCATCGGTGAACCGCTTCCGCTGGCTCGTGACGTTGATCTCGGCCTGGGGAGTCGTGGTGATGATCGTCGCGGGATTTTTTCTCGCCCGCCGGGCGCTGCGCCCGGTCGCCGCGGTGACCCAGACGGCCGCTGGCATCGCGCATTCGCGGAGCTTCGGACTTCGCGTCCCGGTCGAGAACGAGCGCGACGAGCTGGGTCAACTGGCGCGCACCTTCAACGAGATGCTGGCGAGCCTGCAGCAGGCGTACGAGGCGCAGCAGCGCTTCGTCGCCGATGCTTCGCACGAGCTTCGTGCCCCGTTGACTATCATCCAGGCGAACCTCGACTTCGTCGAGCATCGCGGTGAACTCACTGATCCCGAGCAGCGAGCAGCCATCGGTGAGGCAAGCCTCGAGGCGCGACGGCTGGCGACACTCGTCGCTGAGCTGCTCGCGCTCGCCCGCGCCGATACGGGAGCCGAGATTCGAAAGGAGAGCGTCGAGCTCGATCGAATACTGCTGGAGGCGGTCGGCGACATGCAGCGCGTCAGCCGCGGACAACGGGTTGAGGTCACGGCGATCGAGCCGGTGATGGTCCTCGGCGATGGCGACCGGCTACGGCAGCTGTTCATCGCCCTGCTGGACAACGCGATCAAGTACACGCCGCCTGAGGGGCGGGTCGTCGTGTCGCTGCGTCGCGACGGTCGCGACGCCGAGGTTCGGGTCGCGGACACGGGCATCGGCATCGCGACCGAGGACCTGTCGCACGTGTTCGAGCGCTTCTACCGCGCCGACCGCGCTCGCTCGCGCGATCCGGGCGGGACTGGGCTCGGCCTGCCGATCGCCCGATGGGTCGCGCGGCAGCATGGCGGTGACGTGACGCTTCAGAGCGAGGCCGGCCGTGGCTCGACTGCGATCATCCGGATTCCCGGCCTCGATTGACCCATCGAACCCTCAGACCACGTTCAGCCACACCTCAGACAATGCTCAACAACACGCCGCACGATGTGGATGACCGAAAGGCGTGAGAGGCACGGACGATGAGCATGCCCACGGCAGATGGCGACATCGAGCGACTCGTCCTTCCGATTCTCGGCCTCGCCTGTGGTGGCGGTGGAGCGTTGACCATCGAGCGGGCGATCGCGTGTCTCGCTGGTGTGCGCCGCGTCTACGTCAACCCGGCGACCGAAATGGCCTACGTCGAGTTCGACACGACTCGAATCTGCCGATCGGCCCTCGAAATGGCCGTTCAGCGTGCCGGCTTCGGGGTTGGCGTCGAAGGCCGGTGAGGGAGCTCTCGATCGAGTAGAAGGTCAGGCACA
>DAOKZM010000006.1:0-20691 GCA_035325665.1 Thermomicrobiales bacterium
GTTGATGTCGAAGAGTTGGACATCTGTACCATGCCCAATAAGGGTTGCAGCAAGCATCCCACCAAGCGTGCCGGCACCGATGATGGCGATCGGTCTCTGCGCAATATCAGCAGGGCCGTCAGTCATACACGAGCGTCCTTCACTTCGTTGTCGAGCGTAGCCACGAGAGGTTCTTCCTGCTCATCATCCTACTTGCCGCTCCGGTTTTCCCAAGGCTTCGTATCTGGGTGATACTTAGCGGGGAGGGGGTGAGGCCAATGACACTCACGAGCGACGACATTCTCCAGATCCATGCGCTGCTGGCCGACTATGGCCACATCGTCGATGACCACGACTGGGACCGCGCACACGAGGTCTTCGCCGAGGACTTCGTCTTCGACCGCAGCGCATTCGGGCAGGCGGATCTGATCGGGATCGCCGACATCGTGCGCACGTTCCTCGGCCGGAACATGTATGCGCACTTCACCGGCAATATCAAGCTGGCCGAGAATGCCGACGGCACGGTCGCAGCCCATAGCAAATTCATCTCGTTCGCCAACGACGGCACGCCATCGACCGGCGACTACCACGACACGATCGTGCGGACCGCCGCCGGCTGGCGGCTGCAGCGCCGCCGCGCCGAGGTGCGCCAGCGCAAGTTCTTCGACTGACCGTCCCGGCCAACACTCACGGCGCTTGCCAACGGTGCGCTCGTTCACCTATCATGCCGCCCCGAAGCAGCATTGCATCTCTCCTGATCGACATACGAGACGACTACCGGCGTAACGAAAGGAATCGTCTGCCGCGATGAAGATCGTCGTCTGCGCGAAACACGTTCCCGACCCGAATATGCCGATGGAGGTCGATACCGGCACGAAACGGCTGAAGCGCAACCCGGCTCAGTCGATCCTCGACCCGTCCGACGAGTACGGGATCGAGATCGCCCTGCAGATCGTGGAGAAGCAGGGGGGCGAGGTCGTCGTCCTGACGATGGGTCCTGCCGCCGCCGAGGACGCCCTGCGCCGCGCAATGGCGATGGGCGCCGAGCGGGCGATCCACCTGCAGGACGACGCGCTGGCCGGCTCCGACGCGCTCGGCACGGCCAAGGCGCTCGCCGCCGCGATCCGCGCCGAGTCGCCCGATCTGGTCGTCTGCGCGGTCGAGAGCACCGACGCCTACACTGGGATGGTCCCCGGCGCGCTGGCCGAGCTGCTCGACCTGCCGCAGGTGACCTTCGCCCGCTCGCTGGCGGTCGACAGCGGCAAGATCACGGTCCAGCGGGCGACCGAGACCGGCTATCAGACCGTCGAGGCGCAGCTGCCGGCGCTCGTGACCGTCACCGCGTCGGTCGCCGAGCCGCGCTACCCGTCGTTCAAGCTGATGATGCAGGCCAAGAAGAAGCCGGTGGACGGCAAGGATGCGGCGGCGCTCGGCGTCGACACGGGCGCGATCGGCGAGGCCGGCGCGAAGGAGGAGGTCCTGGCGGTCGAGCTGATCCGCGAAGAGAAGCAGGGCGTCAAGATCACGGACGAGGGAGGCGACAGCGTCGAGCAGATCGTCGCCTACCTGAAGAAGATCCAGGTGGCGTAGATGGCAGACAAGCGAGTATGGGTCTGGACCGAGATCGTCGACGGCGCGGCGCACCGGCAGTCGCTGGAACTCCTGACGCCAGCGCGCGCGCTCGGCAGGGCCGAGGCGGTCGTGCTGGGGCCGGCGGACGGCGACGCGCTGGCGAGCATCGGCAACCACGGCGCGCAGGTCGTCCACCACGGCGACGATCCCCGCTACGCCGAGTACCTGGCTGAGCCGCAGGCGGCGACCCTGGCGACGATGATCGCCAACGACGCTCCCGACCTGATCCTCTTCTCCAGCACCCCGTCGGCGCGTGATGTCGTCTCGCGGCTGGTGGCGAAGCTGGACGCCGGCATCGTCGCCAACGCCACCGACGTTGGCTATGAGAGGGACGAACTGCGGGTGCCGTGGGGCGCCGAGACGACCGGCACGGTAACGCTACGCGACTCGAAGCCGCATCTGGTCCAGATCCGACCGAAGGCGTTCGCGGCCGAGGAGGTCGGCGGGCAGGCCGAGGTCCAGCCGGTGACCGTCGCAATCGAAGACCGGACGCTGCGCACGAAGGTCGTCGAGACGGTCGTCGAGGAGAGCGAGGGGCCGAACCTCGAGGACGCGGCGATCATCGTCTCGGGCGGTCGCGGCCTGGGCCAGCCGGAGAACTACACGCTGGTCGAGGAGCTGGCCAAGGCCCTCGGCGGCGCGCCCGGCGCGACCCGGGCGATCGTCGACGCCGGCTGGGTGCCGTACTCGCACCAGGTCGGCCAGACCGGCAAGACCGTCAAGCCAACGCTCTACGTCGCCTGCGGTATCTCCGGCGCGATCCAGCACATCGCCGGCATGAAGGGCAGCAAGTACATCGTCGCAATCAACCGCGACCCGGACGCGCCGATCTTCGAGCTGGCCGACCTCGGCGTCGTCGGCGACGTGATGACGATCGTGCCGAAGCTGACCGAGCAGCTCCGGAACGGCTAGCGCCCGGCGAGCGACGCGGAGACGGGGGGAAGCGATGTCCACGGTCGATGAACCGCAGGCGGCCCCGGAGCCGCGTGCCAGCGCCGTCAGGGCGTTCCTCGACGAGCACCTGCGGCTGGTCTCGGCCGTGGCGTTCGTCCTGGGCGTCGCCGGCCTGCTGGTCTCCGAGCTGGGCGATGTCCACGAGCTCCGCGTGTTCGCTGCCGCGCTGATCTCGCTGGCCGGCGTCGGCTTCGGCATCCATACCGGCCTCGCCGGCCCGCGGACGCTGCGGGTTCCGGCCTGGCTGCGGAGCCGCCGGGCCGCCATCGGCATCATCTCGACCGTCGTCGCGATCGCGCCGGCCGTCGTCGCCCTCGTCGCGCTGCTCGCCGGCCTGGCCGGCGACGCCGGCCGCGATCGCAGCTCGATGCTGATGACGCTCGGATCGCTGATCGGCGTGCTGATGCTAGCGGCGACGCTAGCGACGGGCGGGCTGACGATAGCCCGCATCAACCGGGCGGCGAACGAGCAGCCGAACCCGGGTGATCCGGCCGCGCTCGACGGGGAAGGAGCCGAGGCGTGATCCCGACCCGCGAGATCCTCTGGAACATCGGGAGTATCTCCCGGATCGCGCTGCTAACGCTGATGGTGCTGCCATTCGCGTTCATCGCATTCGGTCTGGCCCGCCGGTCGAGCATCTGGCGGCGTGGTAAGCCCGAGGATCGCTTCGGCCAGTGGGGAACCCGGCTGAAGGGCGCGCTGGTCAAGAGCATCTTCCACGGCCGGATCATCCGGCGCAACAAGCTTTACGCCGGGATCATGCACGCGCTCATCTTCGGTGGCTTCATCATCCTCTTCATCGGCACGCTCATCGTGGCGCTCGAGGATGACATCACCGTCCCGCTCTTCGGCTGGTCGTTCTATCGTGGCGACTTCTACCTCGGCTACAAGCTGGTGGTGAACCTCGGCGGCGTCATGCTGATCGTCGGGGTGCTGATGGCGTTCCTGCGCCGGTTCGGGCTGCGGCCGAAGATCCAGGAGACGGCCGCCGACGACCTGATCCTACTGACGATGCTACTGGTTCTCAGCGTCCAGGGGTTCGTCCTCCAGGCGCTGCGGCTGGCGGTCGAGCGCGACCCGTGGGCGGAGTGGTCGTGGGTCTCGTACCCAATGGCGATCCCGCTCCAGGGGCTGTCGGAGGGGACGTTGCGTGACCTGCACTGGGTCAACTGGTGGGGGCACTTCGTCACGACCTTCGTCTTCCTCGGCTATCTGGCCTACTCGAAGATGATCCACGTCTTCACCAGCCTGACCAACGTCTTCTTCCGCCGGTTGCGCCCGATGGGCGAGCTGGCGTCGATCCCGGACCTCGAGGAGGCGGAGTCGTTCGGCATCGCCGCCTTCGAGGACTTCACCTGGGCGCAGCTGATGAATGCCGACGCCTGTATGCACTGCGGCCGCTGCCTGGAGTACTGCCCGACATTCAACACCGGCAAACCGCTGCGACCGCGCGACCTGGTGTTGCAGATCGCCGGCTACTCCGCCGACCAGGGGGGCATCTTCTCCGGCGAGGTCGGCGAGGGGGAGAACTCGGCGCGCTTCCGCTGGGGCGTCGGCGCTGAGCGCTCGCTGATCGGCGAGGTCGTCACGCCGGCCGAGCTGTGGGACTGCACGACCTGCGGCGCCTGCATGGAACACTGCCCGGTCTACATCGAGCACGTGCCGATGATCGTCGGGATGCGCCGCAACCTGGTGCTCGAGCAGGGCGAGTTCCCCGAGGAGCTCGTGCCGATGTTCAACAACCTCGAGCGGCTCAACAGCCCCTACCAGTTCCCGCAGAACCAGCGGGCCGACTGGACGCGCAAGGTCGGCGCGCCGGTGCCGGTGATGGCCGAGAAGGCCGCGGCCGGCGAAGACGTCGAGGTCCTGTTCTTCGTCGGCTGCCTCGGCTCGTTCGACTCGCGCAGCCAGCAGACGACGATTGCGCTGACGCGCATCCTCCAGCAGGCAGGCATCAACTTCGCCATTCTCGGCAAAGAGGAGACCTGCAACGGCGACCCGGCCAAGCGGGTCGGCAACGAGTACCTGGCCCAGATGCTGGCGATGCAGACGGTCGAGACGCTCAACCAGTACTCGTTCAAGAAGATCGTCACCGCCTGTCCGCACTGCTTCAACGCCATCGCCAACGAATACCCGCAGATCGGCGGGCATTACGAGGTCGTCCACCACTCACCGCTCCTCAACCAGCTGATCGAGGAGGGCCGCATCCAACTCGACCCGGAGTCGGCGCTCGCCACGGGCAAGGTCACCTACCACGATCCCTGCTACATCGGCCGCTACAACGGCGTCTACGACGAGCCGCGCGGGGTGGTCAACGCGCTGCCCGGGGTCGAGCTGGTCGAGATGGGCCGCAACCGCAACAAGTCGTTCTGCTGCGGCGGCGGCGGCGGACGCATGTTCATGGAGGAGACGCGCGGCACGCGGATCAACCAGGCGCGCGTCAACGAAGCAATCGACACCGGCGCCGAGGTGCTCTGCGCCGCCTGCCCATTCTGCATGACGATGTTCGAGGACGGGATCAAGGGCGTCGGCGCCGAGGAGACGTTTGCGGTGAAGGACCTCGCCGAGCTGGTCGCGGCGTCGATGCGCGTGCCTACGCCGGCCGCGCCCGCCGACGGAGCCGCAGCAGCGGAGGACTAGCCCGCGCCGGCCTCGCTCGACCCGCGCCTGTCCAGGTGGACACGTCCGTGGCAGGAAACGCGCATCCTGCCGAACAGTTGCCGAACGGTCACGATCCTGTTAGGTTTGTGGCGGGGCCGATCGGGTAAGAGGGTAAAGGACTCGTACGTTCGCGATGATTGATTTGCATGCTCGCGGCGTTCAGGCAATGGCGCGCCTGCTGACCGCATTCCTCGTCTGCGCACTCCTCGCCAGCATGGCCCCCGCGCTTGTGTCGGCGAGCCAGGATTCCGCCGACAAGGTCTACTTCGACGACACCGGCCAGGTGCTCGGCCAGCCGTTCTACGACGCCTGGGAGGATCACGGCGGGCTGCGCGAGGCGGGCGAGCCGGTCAGCCCAGCCGTCCAGGTCGGCAAGAGCTGGGTCCAGTGGTTCACGTTCACCCGAATGGAGATCGCTAACCCGGCGCTGGACAAGGCACTGCCGGCGGACGCCGTGACCGCGCCGGTCGGCTCGTCGGTGGCCGGGAGTCTGGGGCTGATGAGGCTGCACCCGGCATTCCAGCCGCGTAAGCACACAGCGAGCGATACGACGCGGGTCTTCGACAACGGCCGGATGCTGGCTAATGCCTTCCTCCACGCCTGGGAGAAGGGGGATACCGGCGATCGGCTGGGGATGCCGATCTCCGAGGAGTTCTCCATCCACGGCACGAACTACCAGTTCTTCGAGCGCGGCGCACTCTCCTGGAACCCCAACTTCGGCGTCTCGATGGTCCCGCTCGGGATCGTCGACGCCGCGTTGCACGCCACGCTCAAGCTGACCGGCGCCAAGCCGGAGGGCATCCCGACCTACGCCGAGGTCAGCTACTCCCCGCCCGGTGCCGGCGGCGAGAAGTGGATCGACATCAACCTCTCCAGCTACCTGCTGACCGCCTACGAGGGCAGCAACGTCGTCCTGCAAACCTACATCGTCGACGGCGCCGCGGAGTACCCGACGGTCACCGGCGAGTTCAGCATCTACTGGAAGCTCGACTCGCAGACGATGAGCGGCTACAACGTCGACGGCAGCCGCTACGAGACCGAGGACGTCCCCTGGGTCATGTACTTCTACGCGGACTTCGCCATCCACGGAGCCTACTGGCGATCCTCGTTCGGCTACTCCGGCAGCCACGGCTGCGTCAACACGCCCGTCGGAGATGCCGCCTGGCTCTACTCGTGGGCGCCCTACGGCACCCGCGTCGTCGTCCACTACTGATACTGACGCGCGAAGACAGACGCCCGGCCGCCTAGCCGGGCGTCGTCGTGTCTGCCGGCTACAGCTCGGCGAAGCTGACCAGGGCGACCCTATCCAGGGACTGCCGCACGTCGGGCCGGCAAAGGAGCATCAGCTCGGCCTCGCGCTCCCGCCGGAAGGAACTGTCGGCGAGGTGGGCGTCGTCGTAGCCGGGGTGGCACATCAGCTCGGTCGTGCCGTCCGGTAGGTCGCGCAGTATCCCAAGCAGCCGCTCGGCGGTCATGCTGCCGGGCGCGAAGAAGTCTCCGGCGAAGTGGTCGGTTGTGCGAACGCCCGTCCGGCGCAGAGCCACGCGGTGCTCGTCGTCGATGGCGCGGAGCGGCAGGTCGTTCTCCTGGGCGATCTGGGCGACGACGTCGCGCACCTCCGGCCAGGCATGGACGTGCTGGTGGCTGTCGAGGTGGGTCGGGTTGCGCCCGGTGAGCTTGCGAAAGCGCTCGAGCTGCGCCCGGGCTTCGCGCTCAACGTCCTCGGGCAGCATCCGCCCCCGCAACCGGCCGAGATCGCGGTCCAGCAGCCCGTCGTCGCCAAGCAACGACGGCGCGTCGCTGGCCAGCGAGTCGCCGTAGCAGAAGCTGAGGTGCAGCCCGATGCCCAGCGCCGGGACGCTCGCGGTCAGGTCGGATGCATCGCGGCTCCAGGGCAGGTTGACCATCAGCGTCGTGCTGGTCACGATCCCGGCACGGTGCGCCTCGACGATCCCGCGGCTGACGCCCGGCGCGCGTCCGAAGTCGTCGGCGTTGACGATGAGTCGTCGCACCTCCGGCCTACCAGACCTTGCCGCGAGCGGCGACCGGCCAGACCGTCTCGACGCGTCCGTCGCGGACGCCGACCAGGACGTCGTGCAGGTTGATCGTCGTGCAGACGTGGCTCGGGATCAGCCGGATCACGTCGCCGACGGCCAGCTCGCCTTCCAGCGCCACCGGGTCGACGGCCAGCGAGCCGTGCTCGTCCGAGCCGCGCAGGTAGCGAACGCCCGGCCTTCCGGTCACCTCAGCCGGGCCGGAGTCGGCGGTGAGTGTCTTCTGTCCGGCGTCGCAGACCGCGCGCTCGGGCGTCGGGCGGCTGATGATCGTCGAGCGGCAGAAGAGCGCGTTCTCGAACGGCACACCCGCGTTCCGGTAGGCGACATCCATCAGCAGGAACGAGCCAGCCTGCAGCTCGGTCAGCAGCCCGCGTCCGGCGTCCATCGCCGCCGTGCCGGTGCCGCCGCCGGTCAGGATCGGGAGCTCGTGGCCGTGCTCGCGGAGCCGCTCGACGACCTCGTCGAGGAGGGCCATCGCCGGATCGTTGCGCTCGCGCCGGATGTCCTCCGGCTGGACCTGGGCGTGGCCGGCGTAGCCGTGCAGGCCGACCAGCTCGACGCCGTCGGTCTCGCGGATCAGGTCGGCCAGCGCCGCAGCGGCGTCGCCGTCGACGACACCGCTGCGGCCGGTCAGCACGTCGATCTCGATCAGCAGTTTCACGACGACGCCCCAGTCGCGGGCGATCGCGGCGATGCGTTCCACCGCCCAGGCGTTATCGACGACCGCCTTGAACTCGGGCAGCCGCGCGGCGAGGGCGACCAGCCGGTCGAAGGCGCCGGGTCCGGCGACCTCGCTGGTGAGCAGGATGTCGCGGATACCGGCGTCGGCCATCACCTCGGCCTCAGAGAGCTTGGCGCAGCAGATGCCGACCGCTCCCGCGTCGATCATCAGATGGGCGATGGCCGGCGACTTGGCCGTCTTCAGGTGCGGCCGCAGCCGCATCGCCGAACCGCTGAGGATCTCCATCATCCGCGCCAGGTTGCGCTCCATGACGTCGAGCTCGATCGTCAGGACCGGCGTCTCCAGATCCTCAACCGGCATCCCGGGGCGAATCGCGCGCATCGCAACCATCCGTCACTCCTCCCCAAACTCGTGCCACGAGACCACGCCAACCGGCCGCATGCTATCAGACGGGCTAGTCCTCCTGATGCCGGCCGGTGTAGGCCGGGGCGAAGAGCACCAAGATCTCCAGATCCTCGGCGTAGTTGTGGAAGCGGTGCTCGACCTGGGCCGCGACATAGACGAGCGAGCCAGGACCGACGGCGACGTCCTCATCCCCGACGCGAAGCCGGCCGCTACCGCGCAGGACCAGATAGACCTCGTCCTCGTGATGCGGCGCCTGGTCGTCAGCGCCCCCGGCCGACAGCCGGTAGATCCCACAGCTCAGCGCCGGGCGCCGCAGAAACTCGTGGAAGTCATTGCCGGACGACCGCGCCTCGGCTAGCAGCTCGTTGAGGGTGAATGCGTCCACCAGCGTCCTCCGTATCGTCGATGCTGTGCTGGTTCGATGGGAAGGATGATAGAAGCCGCCGGTGACGCGCTCAAGCGCCGGTCGCCCCAGGTGCGGGAACGTCGTATCCTTGTGCGACGATCGGAGGGGGAGTCCGCGGGGGTGCCTCAAGCATGGAACGAGCTCGACTGAAGACGATCGTGCGGCGGATCGCGGTCGCGAACGCGGCGGTGATGCTGCTGGTGCTGATCCAGGGCGCGCTGGTGACCAACACCGGCTCGGCCGACGGCTGCGGTAACTCGTGGCCGCTGTGCCACGGCAAGTTCATCCCCCAGTACACCGTCGAGACGGCCATCGAGTTCAGCCACCGCTTCGTGACGACGATCGCCACCATGCTGATCTTCGCGACCGCGATCGGCGCGTTCAAGCTCTACCGGCGCCGGCGCGAGATGCGCGTCTATCTCCCGGTCATGATCGGCTTCCTGTTCCTGCAGGCGGGCCTCGGCGCCGCCGCGGTGATGTGGCCGCAGTCGGACGAGGTGAAGGCACTGCACTTCGGCATCTCGCTGATCGCCTTCGCCAGCACCGTCCTGGTCGCCGCGCTGATGTACGACATCGACGGCTGGGACACGCTTCGCGACCACCCCGTCAGCCAGCGGCTGAGGTGGGTCGCCTGGGGTCTGACCGGCTACACTTACATCGTCGTCTACCTCGGGGCCTACGTCCGGCACACGAATTCGATGTTGGCCTGCAGCGACTGGCCGCTGTGCAACGGGAGCGTCTTCCCCGGCTTCAGCGGACCGGTCGGGATCGCCTTCGGCCACCGCGTCTCGGCCGCCGTGCTGGTCATCGGCATGGCGGCGCTGCTCTACTGGACGCGCGGGCTGCGCCGGACGCGGCCGGACCTGTTCTGGGGCAGCATCCTGGCCGTCGCCTTCGTCATCGCCCAGGCCATCGGCGGCGGAATCGTCGTGCTGACACAGGTGGATACGCTGGCGACGATGTCGCACAGCATCCTCGTCTCGCTCTTCTTCGGGACGATGGCCTACCTGTCGGTCCACGTGCTACCACGACCTGAGGCGGCGCGGTGCCCGGCCGCCCATGCCGTCGATGGTCGGGCGCCGATCCCGGCCCCATCCACGGTCAGCGCGCCGGGCGACTAGCGGACGGCGATCGGCGGCTCGACCCGTTCCACGCGGATCACCAGCGGCGCTCCCGGCTCCCCGGCGACGACGTAGCCCACCCGCGCGATCTCCGGGCGACCCGTCTGGAAGAGCCAGGCGAGGAAGCACTCGGCGCCGGCCGGCGTCGGATCGACGCAGCGGACGACCCCGACGCCCACCTGTGCCCCGGCGAGCGACGCCTGGTCGAGCGCGCGTAATTCGTCCACGATCGCCACAACGGCCGGCTGCTGGTCGGGCGCGGTGAAGCGCATGGCGTCCTCGACCGAGCGCGCCTGGAGGACGGCGATGCCGAAATCCCAGGCGAGCTGGCGAGCCGGCGAGAGCCGCGGCGCCTGGCGATCGGAATCGCGACCGAGGTCGAGCATCTGGAGCGTCGGGACGACCGCCATGCCGAGGACGATCAGGACGACGACGAGGGTGACCCAGAAGCGCGGCCCGCGCGACTCGCGCTCGCGCCGCTCCAGCTCGTCTTCATCCAGATTCTCGAACCAGTCGGGCACCCGCTCTTCCATGCCGGGATTGTACGGATCGCTGCCACATCCCCGCGCTGTGATAGCCTCGCGGCAACCGGGGACGGAGCGGGAAAGGGGTGATAGACCAGTGAGCATCTGCGGCGTGATCTTCGACCTGGACGGGACGCTGGCCGACACACTGCCAGTCTGCTGCGCAGCATTCCGGCCGGTGTTGCTAGACATAACTGGCAAGGCGTATAGCGACCGGGAGATCATGGCGCTCTTCGGCCCGAACGAGGAGGGGATCCTCCAGCGCCTCGCGGGCGAGGCCTGGCCGGCAGCGTTGGAGCGCTTCCTGGCCGAGTACGAATCCCACCACGATGCCTGCCGCGCGCCGTTCCCCGGGATCGACGACGTGCTGGGGCGCATCGACCAGCGCGGCGCCCGGCTGGCGATCGTCACCGGCAAGGGAGCGGGGAGCGCGGCAATCTCGGTGCGGCGACTGGGGCTGGGCCGGTACTTCGACCTCGTCGTGTCCGGTTCCTCTGAGGGGGTGGTCAAGGCCGACCAGATCCGCGATATCGCGGAGAGCTGGGGGTTGCCGGCCGAGCAGCTCGCTTACGTCGGCGACACCGCCTACGACATGGATCATGCCCACGCGGCCGGGGCGGTCGCGATCGCCGCGGCCTGGGCGGAGACCGCCGACCGCCAGGCGCTTGCGGCGACCCGGCCGCGCGAGATGTTCGCGACCATCGCCGAGCTGGCCGGCTGGGTGGAGCGCGATGTCTGCTCCTGATCGCGTCGTCATCCTCTCCCGCTACCAGGCCAGGCCGCTACTGGCGCTGCGAGGCAACACGGAGACGGCCACCACCTTGCCAGACCTCGGGATGACGACTGTGACGGTGCGGCTTAGCTCCGACGGGGTCGTCTTCCCCGACGGGGAACTCGTGGCGTGGGGCGATGTCGCGCGCATCGCGGCGTCGGAGAACGGCTGCTTCCGGGTCGAGCCGGACGGGATCGACGACATCCGCGTCTTCTCCGAGGCGACCGGCTGGGTGCGCAGCCTGATGCCGACGACGGGCGCGCCGACGATGCTCGTGTCCGGTATCCCGATGCACCGGATCAAGGGGATCGACCCACTGGCCGACACAGCGCGCAAGATTGCCGCGATCGCGCCGGTCACCGGCGTCGTTCTCGACACAGCGACCGGGCTGGGCTACACCGCGATCGCCGCCGCGCGGACGGCCGAGCGGGTTGTCACGATCGAGCTGGACCCGGCCGCGATCGAGATCGCCCGCCAGAATCCGTGGTCACGAGAGCTGTTCGAGAACCCGCGGATCGAGCTGGTCAGCGGCGACGCGTTCGAGGTCGTCCGTGACCTGCCGGACGCCACGTTCTCGCGCATCATCCACGATCCTCCAGCGATGAGCCTCGGCGGCGAGCTCTACTCGCGCGAGCTCTACCGGCAGCTCAGGCGAGTGGTCCGGCCGAACGGGCGCGTCTTCCACTACATCGGAGACCCCGAGAGCGCGTCGGGCCGCAACATCACCCGCGGCGTCGTCCAGCGGCTCGACGAGGCCGGCTTCCGCCGCGTGGTCCGCCACCCGGAGGCGTTCGGCGTGGTTGCCTTCCCCTAACCACCAGGCCCATCGTCGACCGAGTCCGGCGGGGCCAGCAGCCGCAGCATGTCATGCCGCGCGACGATACCGACCGGCTGGCCGTCGCGCACGACCGGAATCCGGCTGATGTCGTGCCGAATCATCAGATCGGCGACATCCTCGACCGGCGTCGTTTCGTGGACGACCGTCACTGGGTGCGTCATCACCTGCCTCGCGGTCATCAACCGCCCTGCCTCGTGCACCGCATCGAGATCCTGCCCGGACAGGAGCCGGCCGAAGACGCCCGGGCTTCGGTAGCGAGAGTAGGGGAGGATCGCATCCTTGCCGGTGAAGTCGGTCTCGGTGACGATGCCGGCCAGCTCGCCGGCCTCGTTGACGATTACCACCGAGCCGATGTCGCGCTCGAGCATGAGCCTGGCGACCTCCTCGACCGTCGCATCGGTCGGCGCGGTCACGACCGGCGCCTGCATGACATCCCGCGCCAGCGCCCGGCGGCGCTGCGGAGTCGCGACGTGTGGGGAAACCTCTCTGACCGCTGCCTCAGCCTGCCCGAGCAGGCCCGGGCCGACCAGCAGCAGCGGGGTCGTTGCCGCACGCAACACGTCTTCGGCGACCGAGCCGAGGACGAAGCGGCCCAGGCCCGAGCGACCGCGGGTCGCCATCACGACCAGGTCGATGTTGTAGTCCTCGACAGCCTCGGCGATGCGCCGGCCGGGATAGCCGAGCCGGACGTCGAGTTCGACCCGATGGCCACGCTCCATCAGGTCGGACGACAGGTCGGTCAGGTAGGCGCGTGCCGTGGATGTCGCCAGCCGGTGATACTCGCGCTCGACGGGTCCACCGCGGCGGACCAGCGGCTCGACGACCTCGGTCAACACCACGTCCAGCGGCCCGTCGCCGAGCGCCGCCAGCCCGTGGTCCAGGGCTCCCTCGGCGACCGCGGACTCGTCCAGCGGAACCAGCACGCGCTCGACCGTTGGCGCACGGGCTGGCTCGTCCTCGGACGGCGGCGGGACGACGACGACCGGGCAGGTGGCGTCGCGCACGACCTGGAAGGCGACGCTGCCGAGTAGCACCCGGCGTAGACCACGCCGACCGTGCGTGCTCATGACGATCAGTGGGTCCGTCACCTCGTCGGCCAGGGCAAGGATCTCCCGCGCCGGATCACCGACACGAACCACCGTCTCTACCGGCGTGTCCTCAATCCGAGCAGCGCAACGCTCGAGAAACGCCGCGCGCTCGTCGACTCGGTTGTGGAACTCCTCACGTCCCTGGCGCTCTGCTCCCACGAGTTCCTCGTCAACCGGCAGGTCCGCCACCGCGGCGAAGACGACTGAGGCAAGCGCCAGCGACGCGCCGGTCCGCTTCGCCAGCGCCCTGGCGACCGGGATCGCGGCCTCACACATCCCCGTCACCGCCTCCTCGCCTGCCAGCGGGACGATGATCGTCTGCGTCATCTGACGCCTCCCTTCGATGGCACGGCGCGATCCTTGCGCGGCCGTGCGGCCTCCACCCTGAGAGTAACCCACGGGCCGTCAGGCAATTGTGACAACCAGCCCACCGGCATTACAGGGTAGTGACAACCACAGCACGGCCGGCGCCGTCGGGGTACCATCCTGGCACGACAGTCGAGAAGTGATGGAGGCTACCACGATGCTGCAACTGGTCGATATCTCACCGGTACCGATCGACGACTACCGCGACATCGTCGGAGAGCCGGTCGTCGAGCGGCTGCGGGAACTGACGCGGGCGCTGCGCGGCGTGCGGATTCTCCAGATCAACGCTACCCCCTACGGCGGCGGCGTCTCCGAGATGCTGCGCTCGGTCATCGCGATCGAGCGCGGCCTGGGGCTGGACGTCGAGTGGCGGGTGATCGCCGGAGACACCGAATTCTTCGAGGTCACCAAGCGTATTCACAACGGCCTGCAGGGGGACCCGGCCGGCATCAGCGCCGAGGATCAACGCGTCTTCCTCGACCACAACCGACTCAACGCCGAGGCACTCCAGGGGGAGTACGATGTCGTCATCGTCCACGACCCCCAGCCGGCGGCGCTGCTGGCGTTCCACGGCCACGGCGGCGCGGCTTGGATCTGGCGCTGTCACATTGACACGTCGCACCCGAACTCCGACGTGCTCGGGTTCGTCACCCCTTTCCTGGACGGCTACGACGCGCTCGTCTTCACGATGGATGAGTTCGTCCCGGCCGCGCTGCGCGACCGCCACATCCACCTCATTCCGCCAGCGATCGACCCGCTCTCGCCGAAGAACCTCGACCTATCAGACTGGCTCTGCCGGCGCATTCTCAGTTGGGCCGGCGTGGACCCGAACCGGCCACTGTTGACCCAGGTCTCGCGCTTCGACCCGTGGAAGGATCCGCTGGGCGTCATCCGCGTCTACCGGCTGGCGCGCAATCGCGTGCCGGGACTGCAGTTAGCGCTGCTCGGCTCGATGGCGACCGACGACCCGGAAGCGTGGGACCTGCTCCAGCAAGTGCGCGACGCGGCCGGCGACGACCCGGACATCACGATCGGCACCAACCTTACCGGCATCAGCAATATCGAGGTAAACGCCTTCCAGCGCGCCTCCGACGTCGTGATCCAGAAGTCGATTCGCGAGGGGTTCGGCCTGATCGTCTCCGAGACGCTCTGGAAGGGCACGTCGGTAGTGGCCGGACGGACGGGTGGCATCCCGATGCAGATGCCGGCGGCGGGCGAGCGCTTCCTGATCGAGCCGACCGACGACGCGGCCTTCGCCGAGCGCGTCGTCGAGCTGCTGCGCGACCGACCATTGGCGATCAGCATCGGCGAGCAGGGACACGAACTGGTCCGCGACCGCTTCCTGATGACTCGCCTGGTGATGGACGAGCTGCAGCTGATCGCCGAGCTGCGGCAGCCGACCTCGCTGGCCGCCGGCTGAACGGTGGACAGCGGGCCACGCGGTAGTCGATACTCAACCGTTAGGCGCCGGAGGGAGCGCGTGGCAGACAGACACGGGGAGTGAGATGGGCAGGACAGTCATCATTGGCGCGGGGGTGATCGGCCTCTGCACCGCCTGGGAGCTGCAGAAGCGCGGCCACGAGGTGCTGGTCATCGACAGGACCGGGCCGGCGGCGGGCAGCTCGTTCGGCAACGCCGGCTGGGTCGTTCGCGGCTACGCGACGCCGGTTCCGGCGCCGGGGATCGTCGCGCAGTCGATCAAGTGGATGCTGCGCAGCGATAGCCCGCTCTACATCAAGCCGCGGCTCGACCCGCGCTTCGCCCTCTGGATGATCGACTTCTGGCGCCACTGCAGCGCCGACGCCTTCCGCGACAACATGCGGGCGCTCTCGGCGCTCAACGCCAAGACGATGGAGCAGTTCGACGCACTGGCCGGCGACGGCGTGTCGTTCGAGATGCACCGCGAGGGGATGTTCATCCTCGGACTGAGCCGCGAGATGGTCGCCGCCGAGGCGGAGCTGCTGCGCGGCATGGAGGAGTTCGGCCTCGACCCGGTCCGCGTCCTGTATGGCCAGGAAGTGTTCGACGCCGAGCCTGGCCTATCGAAGCGTGTCGCCGGCGCGGTCGCGATCGACGGCGAGCGGCACGTCAAGCCGGACACTTTTGTCGCTGGCCTCGTCGAGGCGCTGACCGAGCGCGGGATTGAGATCCGCTCGGGGGTGGATGTCTACGGCAGCGCCCGGCGCAATGGGCGGGTCACGACGCTACGGACGACGACCGGCGACATCGAGGCCAACGAAGTCGTCGTCGCCGCCGGGGCGTGGTCCGGTCCGGTGACCGAGCGAGTCACCGGCACGCACCTGCCACTGGAGGCCGGCAAGGGCTATAGCGTCACCGTCGACCAGGAGACGCCGGCGATCCGGCGGACGATGAACTTCATCGAGGCGCGCTGCGCCTGCACGCCGTTCTCCGACAGCCTGCGGCTTGCTGGCACGATGGAGCTCTCCGGGATCAACCTGGATATCCGTCCCGAGCGCGTCGAGGCGCTACGCAAGGCCGGCCGCACCTACCTGGCGAACTGGGAGGGCGGCGCGACCGAGCGGGTTTGGGTCGGCATGCGCTCGATGACCGCCGACGGCATCCCGGTCATGGGCCGCGTCCCCGGCTCGGACAACACCTGGATCGCCGCTGGCCATGCAATGCTCGGCGTCACCCTCGCCCCGGCCACCGGCGCGGTCATGGCGGAGCTGATGACGACCGGCGCCAGCGACATCGACACGAAGCCGTTTTCGGCGGATCGGTTCAGCAAGCTGTCGCGCATCTGAGCCACGCCTAACCGCTCGACATAACGCAGCACCGGCCGCGATCGTTCCCCGGAGAAGGGGAGTGATCGCGGCCGGTGCTGCGTTGCGTAGTGCGAAGACTGACGAAGCCCGTTCGCTTCCATCAGGTGGACGAGGACAGCAACGCCGGTCACCTCGGGCGTCGGGATATGCTCCCGCTCATAGGACTCGACCAGGATGCTCAGGGTGTCGAGGTAGTCTCGTTCGGCCGACGTCAGCTCCTCTTTTTCGAGGAGCCGGTCGATTACCGCTATTGCGTCATCGAGTTCGGCGTCGCTGTGGATCGCTCGGGGCGGGAACACGGCGATGATGTCGCGATAGTCGATCGTCATCTGTTTCTCCCGTCTCGACAACGCGACGCTCGTAGCCGGCCGTTACGATGATCCGCACGCCGTCCGAATACCCTGCCACATCGCGTCGAACGATTCATCCTCTCAGTTACTCGTGAAGTATGTGAGGTCCGCGTGAGCTTCATTGACAGAATCCTCTACCGCGTTGGCTACACACCATGGGAGCGGCTGGCCGATCTTCCGGCCGCGGACCAGATCGCCGGGTTGTTTGACCCGGAGGAGGCTGGCCGGCAGCCGCCATACGGCGCGGCGCTCGACCTCGGCTGCGGCAGCGGGATCTGGTCGGTCAAGCTCGCGGAGCGCGGCTGGGATGTCACCGGCGTCGACCTGATCCCACGCGCGCTCGACCGGGCACGCCAGCGGGCGACGGCTGCCGGCGTCCACCTGCGCCTCATCAGAGGGGACGTGACGGCGCTGGAGGACGCGGGCGTCGGGTCCGGCTACCGGCTGTTCCTGGACTTCGGCTGCTTCCACGACCGGCTCAGCGACGCGCAGCGGGCGGCCGAGGGTCGCGGCGTGAGCGCGGTCGCTGCCCCGGATGCCAGCCTCCTGCTGCTGGCGGTCGCGCCTGACCCCGGGAGAGTCGGCTCGCGCGGAGCCAGCCGCCGCGACGTCGAAGCGGCGTTCCCGGGCTGGTCGCTCGTCGACGACGTTGCGATGGACACGACTGGCGCGCCGGCCATCCTCCAGCGCGCCGGCCCACGCTTCTACCGGCTGCGGCGCCACGGGTGACGCCGCATGTCGCTCGTCACATCTCCCGCGTTCGCCCCGCCCCTGTTACGATGCGTCCTCACGGAACGATGGGCAGTTGGGAGGAAGAACGATGAGTGGAGAAGACGTCGCCGTTAGCTACCTGAACGAGAACTACAAGCACTTCTCGAGCCTGGCGCGGGCCATCTGGGAGCGGCCAGAAATCGGCCTGGAAGAGACGTTCGCCTCGCAGACGATCGCCGCCGAACTGGAGAAGGCGGGCTTCACCGTCGAGTTCGGTGCCGGTGGGATGGAGACGGCATTCGTCGCCAGCTGGGGTGAGGGCAACCCGATCATCGGCATCCTCGGCGAGTACGACGCGCTGCCGAGCCTGTCACAAGACGCCACGCCGGAGCGCAACGAGCTCGTGCCGGGCGGGCCGGGCCACGGCTGCGGCCACAACCTCTACGGCGTCGGCGCGCTCGGAGCGGCGCTGGCGATGCAGAAGGCCATGACCGAGCAGGGCATCAGCGGCACGGTGCGCTACTACGGTTGCCCGGCCGAGGAGACGCTCACCGGTAAGACCTACATGGCCCGCGACGGCGTCTTCGACGACCTGGACGCCTCGATCACCTGGCACCCCGGCTACGCCAACACCGTCTGGTCGAACGGCTCCAGCTTGGCGATGAACTCGTTCAAGGTCCACTTCCACGGCATCGCCGCCCACGGCGCCTCGTCGCCGCACATGGGGCGCAGCGCCCTGGACGGCGCGATGCTGATGGACATCGGCGTGAACTACCTGCGCGAGCACATCATCCAGGATGCCCGCATCCACAGCGTCATCAAGGACGGCGGCGAGGCGCCGAACGTCGTTCCGCCGACCGCCACCATCTGGTACTTCGTGCGCGCGCCGAAGCGTGAGCAGGTCGAGTCGATCTACGCGCGCATGCTCGACTGCGCCAAGGGCGCGGCGCTGATGACCGGGACGACCTACGACGTCGAGTTCCTGACCGGTTGCTACGAGCTGCTGCCGAACCCGACGATATCCAACATCATGCTGGACAAGATGGAAGCGCTCGGCGGCATCGAGTTCAGCCACGACGACATGGACTTTGCCCGCAAGCTGCAGTCGACGATCGACCCCGAGATCGTCGAGATGAGCCGCCAGAACACGCTGGAGAACGCCCGGGAGGGCACGACGGCTGACGACATCGGCGACGTGCTGTGCGAGAACGTCATCCATCCGTCCGAGGAATTCCGCATCATGCATGGCTCGACCGAGGTCGGCGACGTCAGCCAGATCACGCCGACCGGCAATCTGCTGACCTGCTGCCACCCGCTCGGCTCGCCGGGCCACAGCTGGCAGATTACGGCCTCGTCCGGCGCGGAGATCGGCTTCAAGGGCATGGACTACGCCGCCAAGGCGATGGCCCTCACCGGCCTGGAGCTGATGGTCAACAAGGAGGCGCGCGACGCCGCGAAGCAGGAATTCGCGCAGGCCACCGGCGGGCGGAAGTACGTGACACCGCTGCCGGAGGGCGCCACGCCGAAGAAGGGCGGGTGAGCGAAGGCCCTCACCCCCCGACCCCTCTCCCAATTCTGGGAGAGGGGGAGACGGATGCGCCGACGGTCCGGCCTACACCACCCGGTCGCGGCTGCGGTAGTCCTCGATCGGCCAGGCGCGCATACCGCCGGTGAAGACGCTGAGGATCTTGCCGTCGGCGTCGCGCTCGTAGCGGTACCGCTCGCCGACCGACCCGTAGGGCGAGCCACCCATGATGCGCAGCGTGTTGGCGTCGATGACGGCCAACTCAACGGGCTGGGCGTGCGGTGACGGTTCAGCCGGGCTACCGGCGTAGAGCTTGCCGCCCAGGATATAAACATCCGTCACACCCCAGAGTGCGGCGAAGCGGCCGGTGAAGCTGGCGAGGTCGACCGGCTCGTCGGGCGCATCCGGCGGCTGGAGCGCCGCGCTGTTGGTAAGGCCGGACTGCAGCGGGAGCTTCGGATCGACGGCGCGTGCCGCGTCGAGGATCTTCAGGATGCCGGCCGCCAGCTCCTCGGCCGGACCGTCGACCGCGTTGGTCAACACCGAGATCGCCAGACCCTCGTTCGGGTCCCACATCGTGCGGGTGATGTGCCCCGGATAGCCGCCCGAGTGCCCGACCATCCGATGCCCGCCGTAGTGCCGCACGGTCGTGCCGTACCCGTAGCCGTCCCGCGGCGCGTCCGCTGACAGCTCCGTCCAGACCGGCCGCTGCATCTCGTTCTTCGAGCGGTCGCTGATCAGGCAGTCGTCGCCGAAGAAGTGCGCCGACGCGAACTGCACCATGTCCTCGGCGGTGGAGTAGAAGCCTGTCGCCGCCGCCATGGCGTGCGTGTCGACGTGCGGGATGACCTGGCGCTCGGTCCAGCTGCTCAGTCCGCTGTGCCCGCCCGCGTAGTCGGCGAGGCGCGCCTCGTCCAGCTCCGGCCCGGTGTTCCGCAGGCCGAGCTTCTCGACGATCGCGGTCTTCGTGTAGTCGTTGTAAGTGCTGCCGGCGGCTTTGCCGACGATCATGCCGAGTAGAGAGAAGCCGATATTGGTGTACTTGAACGTCGCCTCCGGCTGGCGAACGGCGCCCTCCCGAATCGCAAGATCCAGCAGCTCGTCCTCGTTCGGGAACGGCCGGCTGTGCTGCCAATAGGTCGCGTCGATACCGTCACGAATCACGCCCGCCGACTGCGACACCAGCTCGCGCCCGCCTCGACGAGCTGCATAACGGCCGTCGCGGTGAACGTCTTGGAGTGCGAGGCGATGCGAAAGAGGTGCGACGTCGTCAGCGCCTCGCCAGTATCGACGTTCGAGACGCCGTAGGCCTTACTGAACTGGACCGCGCCATCAAACCAGATCGCCACCTGCGCTCCGGGCGTCCGGAGCTTCCAGATACGATAGTCCAGCCAGTCATCGACGTAGGCCAGCGCCTCGCGCAGCCGATCGACCGCGGAACTCGGAGACTCAGACACCGTCACACTCCATCTCACGCGCCATGAAGCATCTCTCGCCCGCGTCCGACTGCGCGAGCGTTCGCCAGACGCCGCAGGCTAACGGAGCTACGCCGGCGACGCAATAGGGGTGGGGTGGTAACAGTTGAGCGACGGTGCCCGCTGCGTCTAGGAGTGTGGACGCTTATTGCGGATAACGGTTCTTGTACGCATTATCGGTTAACCCGCCAGCGGCTCGCTGTCGCTGGCGCGAGGAGATTCGTCGATGCAGGATCGGGGTGGCAGTGACACGAGCGCCTGCCGGAGCAGAGCTCACGCTGGTTGATGCGGCGGTTCTTCGTTGGCCGGCGCTTGGGCGTCGGCCCGGCCATCCGGCGGCTCGAACTCGGCAGGATCGG